>NZ_JBSUGC010000010.1:0-242010 GCF_054065485.1 Vreelandella sp. 2A-K22
GATGGCGATAGCCTAACCGTGACCTTAACTGCTTCTGCCGGTACTTTAGCCGCTTCCAGTAGCGGTAGTGTGACCGTCGTGGGCTCTGGCACGGGCGCATTAACTTTGTCGGGCAGTACCGCAGATACCAATGCGTATCTAGATACCATTTCTGCTATTCAATACACCGGTGCCGAAAACGCCAGTGGTGATAATGCTGCTACGTTAAGTCTTAAGGCGAATGACGGCACGGTTGATTCCAGTACGACAGCCGTTAACCTCGATATTACCGCAGTTAACGACGCCCCCACCGTTGCTGGCGCGCCTTCAGATACCACAGTAACCGAGCACACGGCTTCCAATGTTGACTTGTCTTCTGTGACGTTTGCGGATGCTGATGGCGATAGCCTAACCGTGACCTTAACTGCTTCTGCCGGTACTTTAGCCGCTTCCAGTAGCGGTAGTGTGACCGTCGTGGGCTCTGGCACGGGCGCATTAACTTTGTCGGGCAGTACCGCAGATATCAATGCGTATTTAGATACCATTTCTGCTATTCAATACACCGGTGCTGAAAACGCTAGTGGCGATAATGCCGCTACGTTCACCATTAGTGCAGAAGATGTGAACGGTGGGTCACTGGCTGAAAACGTGACTGTTAATCTTGATATTACCGATGTTAATGATGCGCCCACTTACACTGGCAGCGGTCTAAATCCAATGTTTACTGAATTGGATAACGCTCAGATTGATTGGGCGAATTTAGCCATGCTCTTTGGTAATAATACGTTTGACACTATTGAAACCGGGCAAGAGGTTACCCAGGTCACTCTCACGGTGAGCAATGTGTCAGGCACCAGCGATGAAGTCTTAGCTATTAGAACGGGGGCGGACAGTGCCATTGTGATGCCATTGGTCAATGGTCAAAACGGTACTGTTAATACTAGCGAGTTGAACTTCAGCTATGCGGTTGCCGTGGATGACCAAAAAGTGGCAACAGTCGTCATCGACAGCTCTGACATTGCCAATGTTTGGAATAGTTACGCGGATAACCTTTTTTACGCCCACCTGAGTGACAACCCCGTTGCAGGCGACCGCATAGTCACCATTACAGGCGTTAAAGACAATGGTGGTACCGAAAACAGCGGTCAAGATACCACCACAGGTTTAAATGTCTCTTCCACTGTTACCGTTAAGTCGGTCAACGACGCGCCGGTATTGGATGCCAGCAAAGCACCTGAACTAGTGAGTGTGCTGCAAAACCAGGGCGCGCCGGAGGCGGGTTCCTTGGATGGCTCAACGTTGCTCAGCAATATTATTAATTCAACCGGTATCGGCAACTACAGCGATGCCGAAGGTGATGCACCCGGCCTGGCCGTTACCGGCGTTAATGAAAACGGGGCGCTTTATTACACGACTGACGGTGGACAAACGTGGGCTGAACTCACCGGAGCGGTTTCTGACGCTTCCGCACTGCTCTTGGCTGCTAACGACGATACCCGCCTGTATTTCAAACCCGATGCCAGTTACAGCGGTACGCTTAATGGTGCTATCAGCTTTAGAGCCTGGGATGGAACCGGGGGGCACAGCAATGGTGATGCTGGCGTGGCCACCATCGATGCCGGAAATGTGGAGGCTGCCTTTTCCACCGCCAGTGATAGCGTAAGCATCACGATAACAGAACCCAATAAAGCGCCTACCGGCAGTGTCACTATCAGTGGCTCCGCCGAGGAAGGTCAAACACTTACCGCGAGCAGTACCCTGGCCGATCAAGATGGTTTGGGCATTATCAGCTACCAATGGCTGCGTGATGGCAAGGCTATTGATGGTGTAACTGGGGAGACTTATACCCTGTCCCAGGAGGATGTGGGGGCGAAGGTCAGTGTGCAGGCGTCGTATACTGATCAGCGTGGGAAGGAGGAGTCAGTGACCTCTAGCGTCACAAATGTTGTGACGAATGTGAACGATGCACCTACCGGCAGCGTAATGATTGCTGGCACCGTCGAGGAAAACCAGACGTTGACTGCAAGTAGTACCCTAGCCGATGAAGATGGCCTGAGCACGATCAGCTACCAATGGCTACGTGATGGCAGTGTTATTGATAATGCTGTTAGCAACACCTACACCCTGACCCAAGCCGATGTAGGCAGCAAGATTAGCGTGCGGGCTAGCTATACCGATCAGCAGGGCACCGCAGAAGCGGTCGTCTCTTCAGCTACGGCGGCCGTGGCCAATGTCAACGGCGTTCCCACCGGCAGTGTCACCATCAGCGGCGATGCTGCTGAAGACCAGACCCTTACAGCCAGCCATACCTTGGCCGATGAAGATGGCCTGGGCGCGATCAGCTACCAGTGGCTGCGTGATGGCACTGAGATCCTCGGTGCTACTGACGAAACCTATACCCTTACCCAAGAGGATGTTGGTAGCGAAATTAGCGTGCGTGCCAGCTACACTGATCAGCAGGGCACCGAAGAGTTTATAGCGTCGGCAACGACTTCACCTATTAGCGCTAAACTCGAGCAAGATGAAGACGGTGTTCCAGATGCGGATGAAGCGCGCGTACCTTCGCTGGACGGCAATAGCACTGGTGATGGCAATGGCGATGGCATTCCTGATGCTGAGCAAAGCAACATTAGTTCTGTACCGTTTTTATCCACGTCTACGGCTGTTTCCAACCCTGGCGATGCAGCTGAGGCTTTTATTACGCTATCGTCAAATGGCAGCGGAACCTCTGGGAGCGGTGCCGGTACGCTAGCGCTGCGTAATGTTCGCCAGCTTGATGCACCAGATGACCGACCGGACGACCTCAATATGCCGTTTGGTTTAATCGCGTTTGAATCCGATGTGGAAACGGTTGGCGGGTCGAGTGTGTTTTCCTTGTTTGTTGGTGGTGATCTCGATGTCAACGGCTATTGGAAGCAGGATGCCGATGGAGATTGGGTGAATCTGGCCAGCGCTGACTTTGGTGGTAGCCTGACAAGAGAAGGTAATAAAATACGCTTTGATTTTGTGATTGAAGATGGCGGCGAGTTTGATTCAGATGGTGTCGCTAACGGAATTATTGTTGACCCTGGTGCCATTGGCTTCCGCGCACCGGAAACCTCTGAGGAACCAGTGCCGACGCCCGAGCCAACGCCCGATATCGATCCGGACGAATTGCCGGATGAGGAGTTGAACCGTGCACCTGTTGCGAATAACGACGAGTTCTCAGAGCGTTTCGGCTGGTTACTAAGTGGCAACCTGTTTGAGGATAACGGAAATGGTATCGATAAAGATGCTGACAACGACGTTATTTCAATTACGGGCATTGGCGGGCAGGCGGTTGTTTTCGATACTGCCATGGTGCTGACATCTGGCGCTACCGTGACCGTGCAGGAAAACGGTGATTTCCTTTATGATCAGCGAGCAGCATTTGAACCTTCTGACGATAAGGAGCGTTTCAGAGATATCTTTGAATACTCGATTGAAGATACCCATGGTGCCGCAAACACAGCGACAGTCTCTGTTGAGCTAGCCGAGATCCATGATACGGTTGAAATATCGATTCTTCATGCGTTGTATGAAGTGGCATTTGATCGAAAGGCAGATGCCTCAGGACTTGATTACTGGTCCGATGTACGCAAGGAAGGGGTGAGTGTGTTCGATATTGCCGAATTCTTCCTTGAGTCGGAAGAGTTTGTCAGCAACCACGGCAATAGCCTCAGTGATGACGATTACCTCACGATGCTATACGCGAATGCCTTTGATAGAGCCCCGGATGCCAATGGTTTTGAGTACTGGTCGGATATGCTTGAAGAATCAACGGTAGATCATGGCGATGTCATGACCCACTTTGCTTTCTCTGATGAAATGCAGATAAAACACTTGGCAGAAGGCTTTATTTTTGCCTGATATTTGAAAGATGATGGGCGGCCCCCTTTATCCTTGCGAAAGGGGGCCGTTTTTTTATGTCGGGATACATAAAGTACATGACTGAGTAGAAGAACGCGCTAGCGTGTTCGTCACCGTAAGGTGGCGCAGCAAACCGTTGTAGGAAAGCGTGTCAGTATTTGGACTTCCCCCAATAAAATGGACACGCCCCATCAGTTGATTCCTTCGAACTCTAGCGGAGTCCGGTAACCAAGGCCACTGTGCAGCCGTTGGGTATTATAAAAGCCCTCAATATAGGCTTTTATATGTTTCCGTAATTGGCGCATCGTCACGAAGCTGGTGGCGTGCAGCAATTCTCCCTTGAGGGTCTTGAAGAACGATTCAACCTCGGCATTGTCGGTACACTGACCAGGTCGGTTCATGCTGTGTTTTACTTGGTACTGCTTCAGCAGCGCTTGTGTCTTATGAGCTCGGTATTCGATGCCGCGATCCGTATGGAACAACAGACCAGAATCCGGTTTACGGCTTGTGAAGGCCTCCCGCAACGTTGCTCTGGCAAAGTTTGCTCTCAGACTCGCCCCCAAGCGCCAACTGATAATGCGGCGAGAGTACAGGTCCAACACTACCGCCAGGAACACGTACTTCTTGCCAAGCTTGATATACGTGACGTCACTGCTCCACTGCTGGTTTTCCGCAGTCGGTCTCGCTGCCTCAAGTCGATAATTTGGCAGGGCTTTCAGATCATTCCTGAGCTTCCTCAATCGGCGGTACACACGAGCAGAGCGGGCCTTCATGCCCCACTCCCGCATAATTTTCGCGACCCGATTCTCTCCGACCACCAGGCCTTCTCGGCGCAGCGTCTGGTAAACGCGAGGACTACCATAACGGCCTTTACTGTTGTCGTAGATCTTCCTGATCTTCAACAACAAGTCTGCCTTGTCAGTGGCTCTCTTGCTGAGCTCCCGGTTGGCCCAGGCATAGTATCCAGATCGCGACACCTTCAGATGTCTGCACAGCGCTTTTACACTGTAGTCTCGTCGGTGTTTCCAGATGAACCGGAACGCTTCCGTCGTTCCTCGGCCTGAAAACGTTGAAACTTTTTTAGAATGTCGTTTTCCTCCTGAAGCTCCGATATCCGGCGTTTCAGGCGGGCAACCTCATCCTGTTCCTGGATCTTCTTCTTGGCGTCTGCTGGCGCTTTCTTTACCCGTTTCATGGCGAACTTTCCCTCTCGGTATTCCTTACGCCAGCGTGACAGCATGAAAGGGTGAATATCCAGCGCTTCGGCGACGCTTTTCACACTCCGGTGGGCCTGGTGACTCCACTCCACCGCTTTGACCTTGAACTCAGTGCTGTACTGCTGAGTTTTCTTCCCCGTGATCATCTCCGGCATCGTATTTCTCCTCCTGCGGAGTTATCGATGCGTGTCCACTGAACTGGGGGAAGTCCAATTCGGCTTTCCTGTTGGTTATTATTAAGTGTCAGTAAGAGATGCTACCGATACTAAGCAAAGCTTTGCTACAAGAACGATAAGATCACTGATTGTTTGATCAAGCTAACGCATACCAAAGAAACTGGACGGTCTGAGGCTCATCACCCGCTAACGGCTGCGCCTTTTGATCTGATACATATGACTGTCAGCACGGCTCAGCAGGGTATCGGCGTCTTCCCCGTCGGCGGGGTAGCAGGCCACGCCGATGCTGCAGGATGGCATTTTGACCTCGCCGAATTCAGCACCTAGCGGCTCGTTCATGACCGTGAGAATCTGTTCCACCTTTTCTGTCACAGCGTGCGCTGACTTGATGTCCGTTAACAGCACCGTGAATTCATCACCGCCCATGCGGGCCACCGTGTCCGTCTCGCGTACACAGCCTTCCAATCGTCTTGCTACCGTGCAGAGCACCCGGTCACCCGCCGCATGTCCATGAATATCGTTGATGCTTTTGAAGTCGTTAATATCCAGAAATAGCAATGCCAGGTTGTTCTGATAGCGATGGGCCATGCTCAGGCCCAAGGTAAGGCGGTCATAGAAGAGCGCTCGGTTGGTCAACTTTGTCAGTGGATCATGGTGGGCGAGGTAGCGTAACTCTTCCTCGGCCTGCATAAGCGCTGTGACGTTGCGCGCTACACCGACCCGCACTTCCTCTGCTTCGTACCAGCGGGCAGACCACAGGATATGCACGATACCGCCGTCTTTGCGGATATAGCGGTTGCGGTAATCAATATGGGGCTTACCGCTCATCACACGAACAATGGAGTCCCGCGTTGCGGCTAAATCGCCAGGGTGCATGTAGTTCGTGATTAGAGTGCCGATCAACTCTTGAGGAAGGTAACCGAGCAGCGACTCACAGGCATCACTCACGAAGACGATCTGGTTGTCTTTATCGACCACGAAGACGGTGTCCAGCATCAGGTGAATCAGTTTGGGGTAAAGGGCTTGCAGGTCAACGGTCATAGACAAGGGATAATCCGGTTAGCGTTCCTCGACTATAGAGCAATCGCGAAGTGGACGATAAAGAATTCTGGAAATTTTGGGGGAAAGGTCACTCCCGTAATGACAAGCGCGTATCGGCCATCGCCAGGGTAGGCTTTGCCCTCCCGGGGCGAGTGCCAACGGACGACATTCAGGGGTTGAAGCTTTAGTTACTAGAGGTTTTATAGTACCGGGAATGAAAAAACTTAACGAGGTTTATATATGGGACATCATCATGATCATCCCCACATTGATCCTGCCTCTGGCGACCGACGTGTCAGTATTTCCATTTGGGCAAATGGCTTATTAACCATCGCCCAGATCGTCGGCGGTATTATGGCGGGAAGCCTCTCGCTGATCGCTGATGCGCTGCATAATTTTTCTGATATGGCAGCGCTTGTTATTGCCTTTGCTGCGCGCAAGATCGCAAGACGGCCCGCCGATGCGCAAATGACCTTCGGCTATGGCCGAATCGAGATAGTGGCAGCACTGATTAACTACACTACGCTCATTCTCGTTGGCCTCTATCTGATTTACGAAGGCGCCATGCGCATGATTGAACCGCCAGAGATCCAGGGTTGGTTGGTCGTTATCATCGGTGGCGTCGCTCTTGTTGTCGATGCCCTCACCGCCATGCTTACTTGGTCAATGCAAAAAGGTAGCGTCAATATTCGCGCCCTTTTTCTGCATAACCTGTCTGATGCGTTCGCCTCCATCGCTGTGATTATCGGCGGTTCATTAATTCTGCTCTACGACATGCGCTGGGTAGACCCTGCGATTACGATAGGTATTGCGCTGTATATCCTTTACCTCGCCTTTTCGGAGATTGGGGGGCCTATCCGCACACTGATGCTGGGCTCTCCCCCAGATATTAACGGTCAACTCGTCATTGAAGCCGTGCGTGGTGTCGAAAGTGTCCACGATATTCATCATGTGCACCTATGGCAGATGCAGGAAAACATGGCCGCCCTTGACTGCCACGTGGTCATTACGGAAGCAGGCTGGCAGCAGCTTGAGGCAATTAAGACAGAGATCAAAGAGCAGTTAAAAATGCGCTTCAACATTGTCCATTCCAGCTTAGAGTTTGAGCATATTGATCACGCACATCAGGATGCCAACCTCTATGGGCATGAGTAATACACGCTCACGCTGGTATACATAGGCAGTCATTTAGCTTGGTTTGTGCAATCAAATCTTGGCCTAATTTGCCAAATAATCACTGAAATCGAGAGAGAAAAATGTTCAAAAAAGCGACTTTTATGCTTGCGGGTACGTTGATGCTGACAGCTGCCATCGTGGTGGTATTGAAACCTGCACTATTGGACATGCAAGCTGAGGCGGCGAGTGAGGATGCTGGACAGGCCGAGAGCTCCTTGGTGCGTTCACACTCACCGATCCTGGGGCCGCAAGAGGCACCTATAACCATTGTGGAATTTTTCGACCCGGCCTGCGAAGCCTGCCGTGCTTTCTATCCTCTCACCAAAAGTATTCTGGAAACCTATCCTGAGCAAGTGCAGCTAATCGTGCGCTACACACCTTTCCACGGTGAGGTTTCTGATACGGCCATACGCGTGCTGGAAGTCGCTCGACACCAGGACGTATTCGAACCGGTACTCGAAGCTCTGCTCTCTCGTCAGGATCAATGGGCATCTCATGGCCGTTTCGATGAATCAGCTATCTTGGAGATTGCCAGCCAAGCCGGTCTTGACCGAGCTGCCGCTGAGGAGCAACTCAACTCAGCTGAGGTGCAAGCGGTGATTGACCAAGACATGGCAGACGTCAAAACGAATCAGATTCGCCAGACGCCAACCTTTTTTGTCAACGGTGAGCTGCTAGAACCCTTTGGTATGCAGGAGCTGATTGATGTCGTAAAGAGTGAAATCGAGGAGATATCTGAAGAAGCAAAAGCCCAATGAATCAGCGCTGGTTGCTGATAGGGCTTATGAGTTTAAGCCCCGCGCTGGTCGAGGGCGGTTGGCGAGAGCACCTATTTTTGGGGTAAACGCGGCCAAATTGACTGCCCAATCGGCGTTGTATTCGCCACAAGACAATAAGGCAAATCATTCAACTTTCATTTTACTGACATCGCCTCGTCACTTAATACCCGCAATCTGCTTAATGTTGGATCGTCTTCCTCCTTACGAAACAACGTCGAAAGAACGATCGAACGGCTTCAGCTTTGGCGTCATAGGCGCATCATTCGAACGACATCTCTCTGGATTAAGGAGCAGTAAAATGGCCGATACTCCCTCAGTAGACAATGCGGGTGGCGGTGCTGATTCCGCAATCGCCGACATGAAAGCAGTGTTCGATCAGGCGATCGAGAAGTCCGCAGAAATCACCAAAGTCACGACAGAGAAGAAAACCGAGCTCGACGCTACCAAGCAGCGTCCGCAAAACTGATGCTCGGAAGTCGCGGGCGGCGTCAGCCGCTCGCGGCCTTGTTGTCGTTTCCTGTCCACGCATTCCTGGACGGTAGAGATTTCAAAACCTCGCCCGGATGAATGCCCCTGTATCGAGACATTCGACGGAAGAGCCCCTCCAAGCTTCGTACGACACGGCGAGTTAAGTATATGACTTTATTCACCTCAGCTTCAGCGTCGGTACGCGAAGCCGTTACGACGCTCAAGGTTATCGCAGGCTTGCATCGTGGTGCCTCCATTACGCTCACTGAGCCGGTCTGCTGTATCGGTAGCGACGATTCTACTGATGTCATGCTCGGCGATCCGGGCACTGCACCACACCATATTGTGTTGAGATTCTATGGTCGTTATATCGCTATTGAGGCGCTTGGTGGCGACATCACCGTTAATGGTCGTAGTGTCAGCCAAGGCACTGGTTTGCGCTGTGAATTGCCAGCGAAGCTCCATTTCAACGACGTGGCACTCGAGCTTTCACGCCCCCCAGCGCCTGCCATATTCCCTGGGCTGCCGACAGTTCCTGTGCGTTGGCGTAAGTGGCTAAATCGCAGTGCCACGCTTGCCGCACTAGTCGTAACGCTGGGAGTACTGGCTTTCTATGAGTTCATCGATGTCAATCAAGCCGACGCCAACATTGGCTATCATCCAGTCACGGCAATGCTCGATGAGCAGCACATGATGGACACTGCTCAGAGTACTCCCCCAGTGATGGATGAGGTTCGCCCGAGCCCGGTTCAAGCACTGCGTGAGCGCCTGGAGGAAGCCGGGCTTGCATCGCTGGAGGTTGCCGACAGTGGCGACTATATCAGCGTCTCCGGTCACTACGACCCCGACCAGGTGGGCGCTTGGAATGCCACACAGCGTTGGTTCGACCAACATTACGGCAGCCATAATGTATTGCTGAATGAAGTCAAACAGCGCGAGGCCCCGGTTCGACCCGACCTGCAGTTGCAGGCCGTATGGTTAGGCAAGAACCCGTACGTGATCGACGCTCGTGGACAGCGCCTCTATCCAGGCGCGTCGCTGTCGTCTGGCTGGGTTATTTCCGCTATCGAAACGGATCGAGTGCTGTTGAGCCGTGGCGATGACCAGTTCGCCCTGACACTATAATCCGGCGTATATCGCTATGAAGATCACTGATCGTCTTGTTCCAAGGGATCGTTATCACGTCGCTGGCATTGATCCCGTCAAGCCTAGCGTCGTTGAGAAACCGCCGCAGCAGGACGATACGTTCACACACGCTGCCAGCGAAGCCCGGCAACGTGGCTCAAACCGCCCGGCGTGGACTGAGCGCCTCGAAGCACTCGCACGCCCGGAGGCCATTGATCCTGCCAGCTACGCTAACCTTCGCAGCATCGAGCTGCTCCAACACGTAGCTGACAACGTTCTACCTTCGCTGGACGCCGATGATGAGATCATGGCGTTGGCGAAGGAGGTGATCGGTGAAGAGATTGATTGGCGCCAGGCATGGGAAGGGCGGATGAGTGAAGCAAGCGCGCTGCCGCTGGACAACATCGCCGATCAGGAGAGCGTGCCATGAGCGATACCGCTGATCGCGATGCCGTCGACCTACTGCATTTGATGGGACACCTCTATCTCAAAAGTGGTCAGGTACAGCGCGGATTGGTATTGCTGCTTATCGCGACACGCATGGCACCGAATCACACCGGCGTGCTGCAGGCGCTGTGCCAGGGGTTCCTTGCCAGCGGCAACGGTCAGCGTGCGCTCAATGTGCTCGACCGGCTCGAGGCCGCCGGTCAACAGGATAACGCCATGCAACTCTTGCGCAGCCGCGCCCACTGGATTAACGGCGAACGTGATACCGCTCGTCGCCTATGGCGAGAGTATCTCGAGCGGCGGCGTCACCCGGAATCCCGGCAGGGAGAGCCCGTTACATGAATAAGCTCCTCGGCCGTCTCAATACCCTGGCTCGTCAGGCGTCCCAGCGCAGTGACGTGATCATCGCCGTTTTCATGGTGCTTGCAGTAGTGATGATGATCATCCCGCTGCCGACGGCAATGGTCGACACCCTGATTGGTATCAATATCGGTTTCAGCCTTCTGATTCTAGTGGTGGCGTTCTATATCTCGCATCCGGTGGAATTCTCCTCGCTGCCGCCGATCATTCTGCTTGCCACACTGTTCCGGTTGGCGCTGTCGATCTCTACTACCCGACTGATTCTACTAGAGGGTGACGCTGGCCAGATCGTTTCCGCCTTTGGCAATTTCGTTATCGCCGGCGAAGTGGTCATCGGCATGGTGGTCTTCCTGATCATTACGGTGGCCCAGTTTCTGGTGATTACCAAGGGCTCGGAGCGCGTAGCGGAAGTGGCGGCGCGTTTTACTCTTGATGCCATGCCCGGCAAGCAGATGAGCATCGACAACGACATGAGAAACGGCGACATCGAACCCGCTGAAGCCCGTCGCAGACGCTCGCTGCTGGAGAGCGAGAGCCAGCTCTACGGTGCCATGGATGGGGCGATGAAGTTTGTTAAGGGCGATGCCATTGCTGGTTTGGTGATTCTGTTCGTCAATCTTATCGGTGGGCTGTCGATCGGCATGCTCAAGCACGACATGCCCTTCGGCACGGCGGTGGAAACCTATTCGCTGTTGACCGTCGGCGACGGCCTGATCGCACTGATCCCTGCATTACTGATTTCGGTTGGCGCGGGTACCGTGGTGACCCGCGTTAGCTCCGATAACGCCAGCGATTTGGGCAGTGAGATTGTCGGCCAGCTTGGCAGCAACGCCAAGGCACTTGGTTTGACGTCGGCGGTGCTGTTCTGCGCGGCCTTCGTGCCGGGCTTCCCATCGACCGTCTTTCTGACGTTGTCAGCACTGCTGGGCTTAGCTGCCTTTTTCCTGCATCGCCGTCGCCAGACGGCCGATGCCGAGACGGAGCAAGCAGCGCAGTCCGAAGTCATCTCAGCGCCCCCAGCCGCGGAGATCAACGCCGTGAATGAGGCGATGAACGAAGCACCACCGCCCAATGCCGCCGACGATCCACGCCAGTACCGCGTGATGCTCTGCCTGGCTGCAGGGCTTGTCGATAAGTTATCACTCGACTTACTACGTGAAAGCGTTCAGGCCACCCGCGAAGGTGTTGAACGCGATCTGGGAATTGCCATTCCTCAGGTCGGACTACGCCTGGAACCCGCCCTCAGCGACCAGCGCTTCGCCATTGAGCTGGATGAAGTGCCGGTGCTCAACGGTGAACTACCAGACTCTTCAGTACTGCTCGACGACGATGCCGATGTTTTGGAATTGCTTGAGTTGACCGCCTTCACGCAACCAGCGCTCGTTGGCCGCGGCAGTTGGCAATGGCTTCCTGATGAGGCGACTTCAGCGCTGACGGAAGCCGGGATTCGCTATCGCACGCTGGATCAGGTGCTGGAGCGCTGTCTTGAGCGCACGCTAACGCGTTACGCCGGGGAGTTCGTGGGGATTCAAGAGGCGCGTGCCCTGCTTTACAAGATGGAAACACACTATGCCGAGCTGGTGACCGAGGCCGTTCGGGTGGTATCGCTACAGAAAATCGCCGAGATTTTACGTCGCTTGGTCAGTGAGGGCGTTCCGGTTCGAGCCATGCGCACTATTCTTGAAGCCATAGTGGCCTGGGGGCCGCAAGAGTCGAGCAGCGCTCGGCTGAGCGACCGCATACGCCTTGCCATGGCGCGGCAGATCAGTCACCGCCATGCCCGCAGCGATCGGGTTCTGCCTGCCTGGATCGCGACCCGACCGTTGGAAGAGGCCCTGCGTACCGCCCAGCGAAATAGTGAGAACCAGCCCGTCCGTAGCGGCATGCCGGCACCGCTTTCGCGGGCCTTGAACGGCTGGTTCCAGCAGCAACTTGAGGCGCTCGATAGCGACCTTCAGCCAGTGGTGGTGGCGGCCAGCGACGTGCGCGCGGCGCTACAGCAGTGGCTAAAACAGCACGATATCGACCTGCCTGTCATGGCCTGGCAAGAGATCGCACCGGAGTTCAGCCTGCAAGCAATCGCTCAGATACGCCTGCCCAAACCGATCCCACGCCGGGAATCGGAGGCAACCGCCAAGCTGTAACACGCTTGCGAAACAATGACGCCGTGTGTCGATGATTCAACACCCATGCAAATCGCTACAACAGGGATGAAGAATAACCGTGATCAGCATAAAACCCGTCGATAGAAATCCTCCTCAGGCTCTCCGGAATTCGACGCTTTGGGTATGGGCGTTACTGCTGTGGTTCGCGGTAATTCCTGCCAGCGCTGACGTTTCCGTGGACGCTTCCGGAGGTGCGATGACGCTGGAGACCGGGCAGGGGCGTATCCTGCGCTTCGACCAGGACGTTGCGTCGGTGTTCGTCGCTAACCCTGAAGTTGCCGATGTGCAGGTGGTTTCTTCCGGCGTCATCTATCTCTTCGGCAAACAGGCCGGCGACACTAATTTGATTGCGCTGGGGGCCGACGAGCAGAGCCAAGCCTCGTTGCGGCTGCAGATTCGCGACGATAATGCGTTGGCTTCTCAGGCGCTACGGGATATCGACGGTGACAGCCAGATCCACTTGCGTATGGCTGGCAACCAACTGGTGGCTGAGGGCAGCAGCCCCACGGTCGAGAGCGCCATGGCCACGCAATCGACCCTTGATGCCCAAGCGCCGGCCGGCGGTAGCATCAACCGCTCGACTTACGACGGCGCCACTCAGATCAACATTCGGGTGCGCTTCGCCGAAGTCGCCCGGGATGAACTGCTCAGCTATGGAGTCAGTTGGAATACGCTGATCAACAACGGCTCGTTCTCTTTCGGTGTGCTCACCAGCAATATCGCCCCCAATCCTATCGGTGGGGGTACCGATAGCATCGACGGTTTACTCCAGGCGCTACAGCAGAACAATCTGCTGCAGATCCTCGCCGAACCCAACATCACCACCGTCTCAGGGCAGACGGCGAGCTTCCTTGCTGGCGGCGAGATTCCTATACCGGTACCGGTTAACAGCGAACTGGTGGGTATCGAGTACAAACAGTTCGGTGTCTCGCTGCTGAGCACGCCAACGCTACTGCCTAACGGCCGCATCTCGATGGAAGTCCGCCCCGAAGTCAGCAGCATTGCCAGCGATAGTGTCCGTATTGGTGGCTATGACGTTCCGTCGCTTCAAGTTCGGCGCGCCGATACCGTAGTCGAGGTGGGTAGCGGGCAGACCTTTGCTATCGCCGGCCTGTTTCAACGCCAGGCGAGCAACCAGATCGAACGAATCCCGCTCCTCGGTGATATGCCGATTCTGGGCAATCTATTTCGATCACGACGTTTTCAGCGTAACGAGACCGAGCTGGTCATCCTGATCACCCCCTATCTGGTGGCGCCATCCTCCGCGCCGGTACCCAGAATGCCGCTGGATCGGGCACAGGTCAGCCGTAATCCCCAACTCGAAGATGACCCATTCGGATTCTATCTGCAATGAGTAGAGGCAACGTTTGCATGTCGCAGCTATTTACCTATTGGACGCGTACGGCTTCACGCCTTGGGCTCTGTTTGGTGGCGTTGCTGCTGGCCGGCTGCCAGTCCTCGATGGGGCCGATGGGCTGGGATACCGGGTACCGTCAAGTGACGACTGCCGCGGCGACTAACGCCCCCCATGAAGCAACGATCATGCCGCGTCTCTGCCAGGCTGGGCCTGACGATGCAGAGCGAGTCGGGCTGCCACCCGGCTGCGCCAACGACTTCAATCTGCAGCAGATGATCGTTGAGCCACAAGATTTGGTAAGGGGAAGAGCAATGGGGCCCGCCATGGGGGCGCCGGTAGCAGATGCCGCGAATGAGTATCTAAACGGCCGCGAACGTGCCAACCAGCGTCGTTCGCTATTGGAGCAGGAAGCGCGCAATGCCATGGGCACCAACGCCACTACCAGTGATCTGTGACGGTATTAGTTAGAGGCTGATGCCAACCCGAGTGCCCGGGCGCGAGCGGCGGCATCGGGCAGCGTTGCTATGTGCTCGGCACTGGCTATCAGGGAAAGGCGGTTGGCCGCTGATAGGTCGGGGATATCGACTTGCTGTGCCTCATCGCTACGCCCGGCCAGTACCAGCACAAGAATCAGGTTGCGGAAATGGCGTTCCTCTGCCAGCGGGGAGCCCGTAATGCGCTGCATGTTCGCGATGGCCTGGGTATTTTCGCCGGCTAACGCTTCGGCTAGCGCCAGGTTGGCCTGAGCGTCGAGATCACGCGGCTCGAGCGCTACGGCGTTAGCAAACGCACTGGCCGCTCGGGCGGGCTGACCGGCCAGCGCTTGGGCGGCGCCAAGACGGCTCCAGGCTGCCACGCTGTCCAATTCGGGCGCCGCCAGGGAAAGGTTGCGCAGGGCGCTTTCCGGTTGACCTAGGCGCAGTTGGGCCGTCCCGAGGCCGAGTAATGCTGGCGCGAAGTGGATGTCTTCGGCAAGCGCGGCACGAAACGCCTCAGCGGCTGCCTGGGGCTCACCACTGGCAAGCAGTGCATTGCCCAGGCGAACCTGAATATCTGCGGAGGGGCCGTTCTGCTCCAGGGCGCGCTCGTACATCGCGGCGGCGGTCGCATGGTCGCCTTGCTGATCGACATCTTTGGCCAAGTTTAGCAGGCGACCTTCATCGATCTCGACAGGCGTCGCAGCGCAGGCTGACAGTAGCAGGCTCAGTATCAGGCTTGGCCCGGCGACGAACGCAGGTCGGCTCATGCTGGGCAAAAACGTACAAAATTCCTTCATCCGTGACTCAGTCCAGAGGGTTAGGAAATGAAAATCAGTGTACCGGAGAAACCAGGCTTGGGGCAGCAGGGATATGGATGAAGCGTGATGCGTGTTTACCCCAGAAGGGCAAAAACTCAAAAAGACAGATTGCCGGTCACTCAACTGTCATCGGGGGGTGGGTAGGATGATGGCAGATAGGTGGAAGCACCCCTGGCTGGGCCATCTTGTGATGCTGGTGCTTGGTTGTTGTTTGCCAGACAGCCCCACGCTGGCCGCCGAGGCGCCTTGGGCGGATCGTGAATATCGCTACATTGTTATTGAGCAAAGCGTGCGTGATGTGTTGCAGGAGTTTGGTCGCAACCTGTCCCTGCCCGTTGAGGTCAGCGACGCGGTGGATGGCGAGGTGCGTGGTGATATCCGCGCCAGCACCGCTGGCGAGTTCCTCGAACAGGTCTGCGAATCCAATGGCCTGGGATGGTTTTACGATGGCTACGTACTGCATGTCGCCGCCCGACAGGAGCTGAGCCGCCGGAGGTTTGAACTCACGGATGTCGATGTACCACGCCTGCGCGCGGAGATTACCCAGGCACAGGTCGGCAAGCCGTTGAGCGCAATGATTAATGCAGAGCACGGCAGTCTTGAAGTGATGGGGCCACCCGCCTGGATAGCGGACATAGCCCAACGGGTCGAAGCGTTGCGCCAGCCGAGTGCGCCGTCGATCCCCGCTGAAGTTAAGGTCTTTCGAGGCAGTGTGGCCCAGCCGCCTGGCTCGTGAGTGAGCAAGCGATGAAACCCACAGGAGGCAGTCCATGGCTATCGATCCCGTAAGCAGTAGTAACCCGGCAACAGAGTCGCTCCCCGATTCCCAGGCTTTCGACGACGCCGTCGATAACGCGAAGCTGCAGGAAACAATGGTAGAGGGAATGGTCAAGGTCGGCGGGCAGATGATTCTGATGCCGATGATGAACAATATTCTCAAGGAAGCACAGTCCGACGAGTAATGACGAGGGCGCGACCCCAACCGCGGTGTTCGCGCCTTTCTCATTCTATGCGACGGGCTATTCCGACGAGGTGAATGATGACTCCCGTGACACCACCGGGCAGCGGTGCGCTAACTCCGACACCCATGCCAGAGGTTAGCGCCGATACGTTGGCATCACAGAATATTTTCGAACATATGACACAGCAAGCCGGTTCATCTTTATCGGGGGCCAGCCCCAGTGAGCTGGGGTCAAGTCTGCTCAACAACCTTGATGGCTTTATTGACCGAGTCAATAACTTCGCTCAGCAGGCTAAGACTCCCGATGTGCAAACACCTGATCGTTTAGCTCAGGTGATGCCCCAGAGCGTGCCCGACGCTGGCGACACGCCACCCGCCTTGGGGGATGACAAGCTGGCGCAAGTCGTCGAATCGCTGGGGCGTGTTTTTGATCACTCCATCGAAACCACCATGATCGTTCGCGGCGCCACTCAGGTTTCGGGGTCGGCGAATACCTTGCTAAAAGGCCAATGACACTTGCACTTTAATAAACAATTCGACGGCAAGCAGCAAGTGTCACAACGCAGGTGGCGTAACGCCCTGCGGGGCATGGTGTTTCTGGTAATGGCGCTGCTGCTTCAGGCCTGCGACACCGATCTCTACACTAACCTCGACGAGCGCGAGGCGAATATCATCGTGGCAACGCTGGCCCGCAACGGCATACCTGCCGCACGTCAGGCACAGGACGAAGGCCAAATGACCGTCACGGTCAGTGAGGAGCGCTTCGCCGAGGCGGTAGAGATACTCGATCGTGCCGGGCTGCCGGAACAGAAATTCGCCAATATGGGCGATATTTTCCAGGGTAACGGGCTGGTGTCGTCTCCTGTGCAGGAACGCGCTCAGATGATCTTTGCGTTGAGCCAGGAGCTCTCGCACACCGTGTCGCAGATCGACGGCGTACTCTCGGCGCGGGTTCATGTTGTGCTGCCGGACAATGATTTGCTGCAGCAGAACAGTACTCCGTCTTCGGCCTCGGTCTTCGTGCGCTACATTCCATCGCTTGAGATCGCCCCCCTGATTCCACAGATCAAGACGCTGGTAGCCAATGGTATTGCTGGCCTCTCCTACGACAAGGTCTCGGTGGTGCCCGTCGTCTCTGCTATTCCCGAGGAAATGGACACGCTGCCGCAGCCGATGATGGGCTCATTTCTGGGTGTCGCGATGCCAGCGTCCAGCGTTTCCCGTATCGGCTGGATCATCGGTCTGCTGAGCGTTGCGGTGATCGGACTTGCCGGTGCGGTGTGCTGGTTGGTCTGGCGTCAGCGTCGCCAGCGTCCCTATTCATTGACGACAGCGCCATGAGACAGCTCCATGAATAGTGCCTCTAAACGTGCTAGCGAATCGACCGCACCGGGCTCTGATATCGAGACTGATATCGAACCACCGGTACGGGTTGCTCTCGACCACTGGGTTGACTGCCTGGACGGCATTGCCGCCGACGCGGTGCTGCGCCGTTGGTGCACTCAGCCGCGCTTTCGCCAGCGCTTGCTTGCCCGCCTGCAGCGCCGTCATCAACTCACCTCTATCGCGGAACAGCCGCTAATGGATGCCGCCGACCAGGTGCTATGCCAACTGGACAGCGATGATTTTACCGCCTGCGCCCGTGCCGCTGGAGTGATCATTCACGCCAATGCCTTTGTACGCGAAATTCATGCACCGCGAGTTGCGGCACTCAAACAGCGTTTCGGCGCTGAGCTCTATTCCCTGGCGCTTACCCACCGTGACCACGCCAGTACCGAAGCCTGCGCTGAGGATGATCTCGACGCGCTGGAGGCCGCCGTCGAGAACGATGGTCGACGCTGCCTGGAGCGATGGTGGCAAGCGCAAACGGTGGAACTTCGAGACTGGCTAAGGTTGGGTTGGGCTGACCAGTTCGAGTTGCCTGAAACGATCGTGGCGGACGCCGCTGCTGTTGATATTGCCCGCTTGGCCGCTACACACGGCCTCTTCCAAGCCGACGATGAAGAGCGAGCAGGGATATGAGTTCACTGCCACCCCGCCCTGGGAAGATCATCCTGCGCGCAGAGGAGGCCAACGCTTGGGTCGATGGCTACGCTTTTCTCGAGCGGGCGCGTCAGCGAGCCGATGAACAAGAAACCCTCATTCTTCGTGCCCGCGAAGAGGGCCATGCCGAAGGCTTCGAAGCCGGTCGCCGCGATGGTGAAGCCCGCGCCGCTGAGCTGCTGGCCAGCACCCAGCGTGACGTCAAACGTTATCTCGACGGGCTCGGCCCCGAGCTAGCCGAACTGTCGCTGACTCTGGTACGGCGTATTCTCGGCGAGTTCGACGATGTAGAACTCATCACTCGCTGCGTACGCCATGCCCTGAGCGAGTGGCGCCATGAACACCTTATCCGTATTCGTGTTGCACCGCCGCTAGAGGCGCGAGTCGCCGAGTCTCTCGCCGCGTATTCGCCCGCGACGACTGACTATCAGGTCGAGGCCGACGCTCAATTGGCGCCAGGTCAGTGTTTGCTGGTGAGCCCCATCGCGGTTATGGACATCGGCCTGGAAGCGCAGCTCAAGGCACTGCGGCGTGCCTTGCGGGATGATTGGGAGGGTGCATGAGCGCGAATGCGTTCGGGGATCTGCTGCCGCGGCTCGGCGAACGTTTTGCCCTAGCCCAAACTCGCCCCGTCAATGGCCGGGTACGCCGCATTCGCGGTTTGTTGGTTTACGCTAGCCTCGAAGGTGCTGGCATTGGCGAGCTTTGCTACCTGCGCGATCCCGTCAGCGGTCGCCGTGTCGCCGCGGAGGTGATCGGCTTCGAAGAGGAGAACGTCGTGCTCTCGCCGATTGGCGAGCTCCAGGGGTTGTCGACCCGCAGTGAAGTAATTGCCACTGGCAGTGCCCAGGGTGTGGCCGTGGGTGATGCCCTGCTCGGTCGCGTCATCAGTCCGCTCGGCGACTGGCTTGATGGTCGCGCTGCACCAGCGCCCGGCTCACTGCGCCATTACCCCGTCCATGCCGAGCCCCCCGCGCCGCTGTCCCGCCAGTTGATTGAGCAGCCGCTGGCACTCGGGGTACGTGCTATCGATGGTCTCAATACCGTTGCCCGCGGCCAGCGCGTCGGACTGTTTGGCGAAGCCGGCGTCGGTAAGTCATCACTACTTTCGGCCATCGTCCGTGGCAGTAGTGCAGAGATCGTGGTACTGGGGCTGGTGGGCGAGCGCGGTCGGGAAGTCCGCGAGTTGCTTGATGTGCAGCTGGGTGCCGACGCGCGCCAGCGCACGGTATGCGTCGTGTCCACGTCTGATCGACCGGCGATCGAGCGCGCCCGTGCTGCCATGGTGGCGACCAGCGTGGCGGAGTATTTCCGTGATCAGGGGCGCGATGTGCTGTTGTTGGTCGACAGTCTTACCCGCTTCGCCCGCGCCCAGCGCGAGATCGGACTGGCTGCCGGTGAACCGCCGACGCGTCGTGGTTACCCGCCTTCACTGTTTGCGGCGCTGCCCCGTTTACTCGAACGCGCCGGGCCCGGTGGCGCGTCGGGAGGCACCATTACGGCAATCTATACGGTATTGACCGAGGGCGATGGCATGCTGGATCCGGTGGCCGAGGAGGCCCGGGCCATTCTTGACGGTCACATCGTTCTGAGCGCCGATCTCGCCCGCCGTGACCACTTTCCAGCCATTGATATCCTCGCCAGCCGCAGCCGCTTGATGGAAAACGTTGCCAACGCCGAGCATCGCCGTGATGCCGGCAAAATGCGTGAGTTGATGGCGCGTTATCGCGATGTCGAGCTGCTACTGCAAGTGGGCGAGTACCGGGAAGGTAGCGACGCCGCCACGGATGAGGCGATTCATAAACGTGCTGAGGTTGAGGCGTTCCTACGCCAATCCCGTGACGACCACAGCGCCTTTGAAGACACCTTGAAACAGTTAAGGGAGGTCGTCCAATGACGTCGCAACGTCAGCTTGACCGGCTGATGCAGCTTCGGCGCCAGCGTACGCGTCTCGCCGAGGAAGCCCTGGCGGCAGAGCAACGCAACTGTCGGGAGTTCGAGGCTCACTGCCAGACACTCGGGCAGGCCCTGGAGCACCACCAATACCAAGCAGTTCAGCGCGAGCAGGCGCTGTTCGAACAGGGTGAACAACGACCGCTGAACGCCGAGGATCTGGCCGGTTGGCAGCAAACACTTGCCGACGATGCCGCCCACCAGGAGGCATTGCTTGAGCAGCAGGCAAGCAGCATCCAGACCCAGCGGGCCGCTGAGCGAGAGCGCGAATACCGCGCTACGGAATGGGCGTACCGGTTACGCGCCCAGCGTGCGCTGGAGCAACTCCAGACTTGTCAGGGGCAGGCGCGGGCGGTCAAGGCCGAGCATCTGGCCGAACTGGAGATGGAAGAGAGCCGGATCGGCCGGGCAGGTGAAGTATGACTGCCTTCAGCTCAACCGTTCGCGCGGAAGTGACGCCAGTGCCGCTAACCCTGACGCACTATGATGCCGAAACGCTAACCCTGCATAACGCGCTGCATCGTTCTCGACAGCCGCTGACTTTCGGTTGGCATGGGCGTTCTGCCAGCTTGTACCTGATGCCGGAAGCGGCGGAGGTCACCGCTGACATGACCGTCGCGGTATGCCTCGGCAACGAGCAACTGGCCTTGAGCGCCAGTTGGCGGACATTCGACCATCTCAGTGAGCACCCTGATCGCAGGCGCTCTATGGAGGACGTCGATGCGGAGCTGGCCGCGATGTGGCTGGAGGCGGTGTGGTTGGCGTGGCTTGAACCGCTGGAGGCGACACTGGGTGTCGATATCCGTGTGCAGCCCGCCGACCTGCATGGGCGAACGGCAAACCCGATCCACATCACTCTGGCCTTCGAGCTCGACGGCGATGTTCATCCGCTGCGTGTGGGGCTCTCGGCCGCTACTGCCAAACACTTGCTGCCCCTGTTTGATCGCTATTTCCCCACGCAGCCCGCGATGGCGAGCAGCGTAATGGTGATGTTGAGCCTAATGGCCGGAGCCCAGACATTGACCCTGGGGGAGTGGCGCAGCCTTCGCCCAGGCGATGTGGTTATGCTCGAGTCATTCGCCACTAGCGACGATCCCAATGGCGCAACGTTGAACGTTGGCGACCGGTTTAGCGTCGGCGTCAGCTTAAGCGCCGATAGCGTGTGCCTTAAAGGCCCGCTGACCTCTCTTACCTCTTCCCAAGCGTCGAACCCACCATTCGAGAACCTCATGAGCGAACCCCCCGTGGATAACCCAAACCTGGATGATCTGCCCGTCCGCCTGACTTGTGAAATGGGCAAACTGGAGATGTCGCTCGGCGAGCTGCGCGCGTTGGGCGAAGGCAGCGTACTGCCGATGCAGCGTCGACCTGAGCAGGCGGTTGACCTAATCGTCAACGGCCGCTGCATGGGGCATGGCCGCCTGGTGATGATCGGTGACAGCATCGGGGTGCAGATCGAGAGGCTCGCGCTCGATGAAGGGCACGCCGGGGATGAGTGAATTTCAGCCTAACTTGATCGCCATCATCATTGTCGTTGCGACCATCGGCCTGGTGCCATTGGCGGTGGTGACCATGACGGGCTTTCTCAAAATTGCCGTGGTGCTGTTCTTGATCCGTAACGCCCTCGGCGTGCAGCAGACGCCGCCTAGCCTGGTGCTCTATGGCATTGCCTTGATTCTTACCGTCTACATCACCACGCCGCTGGTCGGCGATATGCTTCATCAGTTCGAGCAGCGACCCGCAGGGATGGGCAGTGTCGAGGAGATCAAACAAACCGGCGAGGCGCTGCGTGGGCCCTTGCAGGATTACCTTTCTCGCTATGCCAGCGAACGCGAGCGGGCTTTTTTCATTGATGCGACCCGTACGCTATGGTCGGAGGAAGCCCGCAGCGACCTTCAGGACGACGACTTAGTGGTGCTTATTCCTGCCTTCGTGAGCTCGGAGTTGACCCGTGCTTTCGAGATCGGTTTTTTGCTCTATATCCCGTTTCTGGTGATCGACTTGATCGTCTCCAATGTGCTGATGGCAATGGGCATGATGATGGTCTCACCCACGTTAATATCAACTCCTCTCAAGATATTTCTGTTCGTTGCCGTGGACGGCTGGTCACGGCTAATGCACGGCTTGATTCTTAGCTATGGTGGAGGCTGAGATGAACGACGATATCTTTCTCTCACTGATGCAGAACGCGCTGTGGACGGCGCTACTGGTGTCGGCGCCGGCGCTACTGGTGGCGATTATGGTCGGGTTCGGGGTCGGTCTACTGCAGGCGTTGACGCAGATTCAGGATCAGACACTGCCGCAAGCCGTCAAGCTGGTTGCCGTACTGCTGGTGCTGATCATCGCCGGGCCGCTACTGGCCGGGCCCGTCGTCAACATCACCGATCAGGTGTTGAACAACTTTCCAGCCTGGTCTCGTTGAGCCGGGCCGGCGTCGCTTATGCATTACGACGACTTCGCCCGCTTCCTAACCGATTTCGCCTATCCAATGATCGCGGCGGCAGCGGTCGGCGTGGCACGGGCGCTAGGCATGGTGCTGGTCACGCCAGCGTTTAATCGCCTGGGGCTGACCGGCATGATCCGTTCGGCAGTGGCGGTGACGATCTCGATTCCGCTGATGGTGCCGTTATTCGATGCCATGGTGAATGCTGAACAGCTATCAAGCTTCACCCTTACCGGCATGGTCATCAAGGAGTTGCTGATTGGCGTCGTCATCGGGCTGGTCTTTGGTGTTCCGTTCTGGGCCGCGGAAGTAGCTGGCGAACTGATCGATTTACAGCGCGGCTCAACCATGGCGCAGATACTCGATCCCATGGGCTCGACTGAATCCGGCGTTACCGCAACGTTGCTGACCGTGACTTTGCTAGCGCTGTTCTTCATTACCGGCGGCTTCATGCTGCTACTTGATGGCTTTTATCGCAGCTACTCGTTGTGGCCGGCGGTGAATTTCACGCCACTGATGACCAAAGCATCGGCGATGGCGCTACTTGGCCTGCTCGACCAGGTGATGCAGATTGGTGTGTTGATGATAGCGCCGCTGGTCATCGCGCTTCTGGTCGCAGATTTGATGCTCGCCTACCTCGCGCGTATGGCGCCCAACCTACACGTCTTTGACCTGTCACTCCCTATCAAGAACCTGTTGTTTGCATTCTTAATGCTGGTCTACGTCATTTTTCTGATCCCCTTTATGCTGGAGCACCTCGATGCCGCCAATCTCTATATGGAACGCCTGGAAGCCATATTGGGCGCTATGGTGGGAACGCGGTAACAACAGGGGACGCGGGGTACTTTGAAAAGAGGGTATCAAAGCAGCATCACAAAGTTGCCATTAGAGTGTCACGCAGTCTCTTCAGACTGGTTTTCCGTCAGTGAAATTGGGCTTCTCGTTGCCTGCCCCATCAGCTTGCGCTAACCGTGGAGGAGTATTCGATGCGTGTCGATCCAAAAACCAACCCCAAAGCAACACCGTTGACCAGCGCCTTTGGAAATTTTGGCTTTGTCCTCGACCTGGCAAAAAAGGCGGAAGCGGGCAAAGATACTGTGGAAGCGGGCAAAACGCCGTTGATGCCGGGCAGCCAGGATTATGAGGACACGCTGAATTCACTGGCAGTGGATATGGCGGATGGCATCGATATCGACAACCGCAAGGTGTCCGCCCTGAAGGGAGACGCTGCGGATAAGTTCGAGGCGCTGGTCACCGCCGAGCTCAATGCGCAGCGCGCCGATGGCAAAAGCGCTGATCTGTCCAAGGCGATCGACAGCGCCAAGGACGCGCTGTTTGACCGCATCGGGCATGCCCTGGACAACGCAGATCGAAACGCCGACAAGGGCCTTGATGTCTTCGAGGGTTACTGGAAGCGCCATGGTGGTGAAGAGGCTGCGATCAACGCGGGCTATGACGCCTATGATGACTTTCTGGCCGATACCACGCTGACCGACAACCCTAGCTACGAAGATAACCTCAACGCTCTTGCTTCCGGGTTGGCCGGCGGCACGCTGACCGATCAGCGCAAGATACTGCACCTTGACTCCTCCGATACACTGTCCCAGCTCTATAAGAATCTGATCAAGAGCAAGCTGGACGAAGGCGCCACTACTGAGGAAGCGTTGAGTCAGGTCAATGATGAGCTGCGCGACCGTCTCGAAAACGCTGGTGGCAAGAGTGTGGTCAATGTCTTCGATGGCTACTTCAAACGTCACGGCGGGGAAGAGGATACTGAAGAGTTGGCCGAAGAGACTTACCTGGCCAATCGCGACGAAGACGACATCGCCTACGACGATACTCTAAATTCGCTCGCCAGCGATATGGCTGAAGGCATCGACATCGACAACCGCAAGGTGCGACCGCTGACAGGAGACGCCAGCGATCAGTTCAGCCAACTGGTGGAGTACCAGCTTAACCAGCAGCGTGAGCGCGGCGATGCCCCGGATCTACAGGCAGCCATCGACGATGCCAAGGATGCCCTCTTTGACCGTACCGGCAACGCGCTGACCGATGCCGATAAGGACAGCAAGGACGGGCTCGATGTGCTCAATGGTTACTGGGAGCGTCATGGTGGCAAGGATGCTGCCACCTCCGCTGGCTTCGAGGCCTACGACGACTTTCTCGCCGACACCACCGTGACGGATAACCCGAGTTATGAGGATAACCTCAACGCACTGGCCTCTGGCTTGGCGGGCAGCACGCTGACGGGTTCGCGCCAGATTCTGCATATCGAAAGCTCCGAAACGTTGTCGCAGCTCTATCAGAACCTGATCGACAGCAAGATGAGCGACGGTGCCTCCCTCGAGGACGCCACTGCCCAGGTTAACGATGACCTGCGCGAGCGGATCAGGCACGCTGCCGGAGACGACGGCAAGGCGGTTCAGAATATCTTCGACGGTTATTGGTCGAGGCACGGTGGGGAGACCAACACCCAGCGCCTCGCCGACAATGCGGAGCTGGACACAGCCCGGCGCGATCACGATCTACCGGCCTTCAGCGATGTCGATATTCAGTCGATGGAAACCAGCGAGACAGATCCGGACGACAGCTCACGCAAGCTGACCGTCAGCGAGCTGACCTGGCAGAACCTGATCGAAGAGTGGAAGACGGGGATAGAGGACGGCAGTATCGATAAAAACGATGAGCGCGCCCAGTTCTACCGTGCGCTGCGAGCCCAGGGCGCGCTTGAAAACGGCCTGGATCTGGTCGGTCTCGATATGTCGGAAGGCTTGAGTCTTGACAACGTCACCGGCGAGGATCTCTCATCCATCATCGACGGCGAGAAGCTCGATGAAAGCCTCGGCGAGCTATTCGCCTCCGAGGCGGTGCAGGAGGATTACCAGGCGACCCAGGCAGACGCGATCGACAAAGTCGCCAATAAGGACGCGATCGCTTCGCAGCTGGAGGAGACCGCCTTCAGCGAGGAGTACATCAACTACATCAACGACCTGCGCGAGAGCGGTCAGGGGGAACTCGCCGAGCAGGATATCTCGCGAACCTACAATGCACTCTCGGCGATGTTCCCGGCAACGGAAGAGAGTGACAAGGCAGCCGAGTTCGCCCAGAGCCTGCAGCTCGACTCGATGATCACCGATCTTGATGATCTGATTGCCAATCCTGATCAAATCAATGATGCCAACACCGCGACGGCCACGCAGGATGTGGTCAAGATGGTATTGACCGCGCTCAAGCGTGCCGGTGTCGATATTCCGCGGCGCACGGCGGAGACGATCGACAAGTTTGTTAACGAGTTTCTTGACGATAAGCAAACTGCTAAGAACTTCGGTAAGGCGCTGCAGGAGCTCGGGGATCGCTTCCAGAAAAATGGTTCGATCACCCAGTCGGACATCGATGGCCTGCTGAAGAACGGTGTCTACAAGGCGCTCAACGAACAGACCAACGGCGGCATGATGGCGCTGATTGGCACGCTCAACAGCAACGGCGCGTTGGGCACGACCGGCGGGCTGATCTCGCTCGCCTCGGGCATCTATCAGCTCGCAGGCGGCGCCAGCAAGCTGGCGGACAGCCACGAGGCGCGAATGGCCGTGGCCAAGGAGTTCATCAGCTTTCTGGGTGCCAGTCAGCACTTCGTCAACCTCGGCAGCAACATCTGGGACAAGGCCAAGGGCACCAACGTCAATACCATGCTGGGGCTCGACAAGACGCTGCCGCAGATATGGGCCGACGACAAGGTCAAGGGCAAGGCGCCCGCTCCTGATGCCCACACCTGGGAGCGTTTCAGCGAGAACTTCCAGCAGATCATCGACGATGCCCCGGTAGGTGATCAGAAGGCACTGGCCAAGAAGCTGGATATTTCCTATGAAGACGCTAAGAAGATAGTCGAGGGCGCCCAGAACGGATACGCCAAGAATCCGGCTCTGCCCGATGCCACGACGACGACCCGCACCGTCAGCTCTTTCCTGCGTGTGCTGGATGGCGCTGCCAACTCCGCCACTGGTGCGCTGGACATTGCCCTCGGCGGGCTGATGATCAAGCGCGGCGTGGACAGTGGCGACGGCGCTACCATCGGTCAGGGCGCCGTCACCGTCGCGGCGGGTGCCTTCGGCCTTGCCGGTGGAGCGTCATCGCTGGCGGCGCTCAAGGGCATTGCCGTCGCCCGTGCCGTCACCGGGCCGCTGTTCTGGATATCCGCCGGTCTGACGGTGGCGACGCTGCCATTCACTATTGTCCAGGATATCAAGCGGACCAACGCGCTGGAGGGGCATAAGGCTGACCTCAAGGAGCTTTTCTCGTCGCTCGATGAGGATGGCCTACTGACCAAAGACGGCCTGACCCGTTATGAGTTTCTCGAAGCGTACGTCCGGAGCTACGGTCAGCGCGATGCGCCGGACGACGAGAGCATTTTCGACTACCGCAGCGACGAGTATGAGTTCTACGTAGAGGAAGGCCATCTACCTGACTCGACCTGGGACGATTTCGAGCACGAAGATTACGCAGGTGATGGCAACAATCTCGATACGCAAATGGATAAAGGCTCGACAGTAGGTTCATAGGGTCACAGCAGCGGCATGAGCCAACAGCCCTCTGAAGAGAAATCGCTGCCGCCATCGTCGAAAAAACTTCGCGATGCGCGCAAGAAAGGCCAGGTCGCCAAGAGTGCTGACCTGGTCACCGCGATGGTGATGTTGGCCTGCACGCTTTATATCGCTATCAGCGTGAATGACATCATTGCTCGTGTGCAGGGGTTGATCGACTCAACCGCACGACTCTATACCGAGCCGTTCGATACGCTGTGGCCGCAGTTGATGACCCAGGCAGGCGAAGTACTGCTGCTGTCGGTGCTGCCGCTGGTCGGCCTAACGCTGTTGGTGATCGTGCTGACCAACATTGTGGTATTGCAGGGTTTTGTATTCTCCACCGAACCGGTTCAGCCTAAGCCGGAGAATATTGATCCGGTTCAGGGGGTCAAGCGCATCTTTTCGGTACGCGGGCTGGTCGAGTTTCTTAAGTCACTGTTCAAGATGGTGGCATTGGCCGTCGCGCTGGTGATTGTCTATCGCCTGGGCCTACAGTCGCTGATGGAGTCCTCACGCTGCGGCTACCCCTGCGTTCAAGGTACTTTTCTCGCCTTACTCCAGCCGCTGGTCATCACTGCACTGATTGCCTTCTTACTGGTTGGTGCTTTCGATGTGCTGCTCCAACGCTGGCTATTCGAGCGCGACCAGCGCATGACAAAGACCGAACAGAAGCGTGAGCGCAAGGATCAGGAAGGCGATCCGACAATGAATCAGGCGCGCCGCAAACAGCGGCGCGAAATGCATGAGCTGAACGCCAAGATCGGTGTTCAGTATAGCTCGCTGATGATCGGCACCGCAGACGGTTGGCTGGTCGGCATTCGCTACATTCGCGGCGAAACGCCAGTGCCGTTGGTGACCTGCAAGGCCTCACCCGATCAGGCCGCTAGCTTGTTGGCAAGTGCTGCGCCTCGCCGAGTCCCGAGAGTCGCCGACCCGAGGCTGGCCGAACTCATCGCCAAACGCGCTGGCAATGGCGATCCGGTTCCTGATGGTACCTTTCAGGCGGTCGCCGATATGCTGGTGGCGGCCAAGCTGATTTAGCCATCACTCGGTTGCAATCGTTTGCCATGCCACATGATTCATACGAATGACATTAAACCGAGCAACAATAAACAGGCTGTCCAACCAAACCTCTGCTTGGGAGATATCCGATGTCTACTACAGTGTCACCTACAAGCGTAAACGCCCCCACTCAAAAAACCTCCACCTCATCCTTCGACGACCAGTTGAATATTGCCAAATCCAGTCAGGTTCTAGTGGATTATTTGAAGCAGCAGGGCAAGTCGGCGATCAATGCCGATGAGCTCGCTCAGCTTGCCAACAATTCGTCAGGCAGTGTCCCTGCTGAAGTTTCGGCAGCTGCCTCCTATATGACGCGCCACACCAGTGTTTATACGGCCATCGAGACTCATGATGTCCAGGGTCAAGATGGCCTTTCTGGCGTCTGGAATTTCGAGTGGGCGGCAGACGGTGGCCTCGAAGGCACATCGGTAGAGGCGATGGCGAACATGCAGGATGTCTTTGATCGTGCGATCGCTAAGTCTGCAGAAATTACCAAGTTGACCACAGAGAGCAAAACTGGATTGGATGCCACCAAACAGCGTCCGAGCAACTGAGTTTGCTTGCACGATGAACAACTAGACGCATTAAATCGTTTGTCGAGTGGCGGATAATAAAGGCCTAGGCCTAATAAACCATCGGCGACGTAGCTGCATAAAAAAGCTCTGGTGGGTATACAGTCCTGGTAGGTATAAACCTAGCGGGTATATAGAATACCGTTAGTGATGCTTACCCTGTTCCTGGAGCTGCCTTGGATAGATTCGAAGAGATGCGCGTGTTTGCAGCGGTGGCGCAACTGGAAAGCTTTGCGGACGCCGCACGGCAGCTTGCGCTGTCGCCGCCTCGGGTTACCCGGGCGGTGGCAGCGCTTGAGGCGCGCTTGGGCGTTGCCTTGTTACAGCGCACCACAAGGCAGGTGCGCGTGACGGAGGCGGGGCGCCGGTATCTGGAGGATGCCCAGCAGGTGCTTGCTCAGCTTGTGGAGGCCGAGGCCGCTGCGACCGGCAGTTACCTTACCCCACGTGGCCTGTTGCAGGTGACCGCGCCGGTGCTGTTCGGCGAGTACTTCGTTACCCCGCAGATCGTCGATTATCTGGAGCAATACCCTGACGTGCAGGTGCGCGCTGAACTGATCGATCGACCGGTCAACCTGCAGGAGGAGGGCATCGATGTGGCGGTGCGCATCGGCCATGTGCCCCAGGATTGTCAGCACTTGACCGTGCCAGTCGGTGAGGTGCGGCAGGTAGTTTGTGCAAGCCCCGCGTGGCTGGCCGAGCACAATGAGCCAACGCACCCGCAAGAACTGGAAGCATTGCCTACCGTGGTGGCCGAAGGCGGCAACTTGAGCGGCCACTGGTGGTTCGAGGAGGAGGGCAAACGCATTGAAGTAACGCCCTCGCCACGGCTGCGCATCAGCGCTATTCATGCGGCGTTAACGGCGGTCGAGGCAGGTGCCGGGCTTACTCGGCTGCTGTCTTACCAGGTGGCTGCCAGTGAAGCCGAAGGTCGAGTACGGCGCGTGTTAACGCGTTTCGAACCAGTGGCCATTCCCATCAATATCTGGGTGACAGCGGGCCGTGGGCGTGCCGCCAGTGTGCGTACCTTCGTTGATTTTCTTGCCGAGCGGCTACGTGCCGACCCGGCGCTCGCCTACCGCAGTTAACCATGGCACTCTCCCCTGAATCACCGCTACGCTTTGAGGCCTTAAAGGCGCTTTCCGCCGTTGCCAGGCACGGCAGCGTGCAAGCCGCGGCTGAAGCGTGCAGCCAGTCGGCGGCGAAGCTCCACCGTCTGCTGCGTGCTCAGGAGCAGCATCTGGGGGTTGCTTTGGTCACTACCTCTGCCAGAGGCAGCACGTTGACGGCGGCGGGCGAGCGATTGCGCGCCTACGCCGATACGCTGATCCACGCAGTCTCCGACGCCGACACCAGTGCGCGCCAGGAGCACCGCGAGCTCAACGGCACGCTACGTTTGCAGGCGCCCCAGGCGTTGATGGAGCCACTGCTGGTGCCGTTAGTGTTGCGGCTGCAAGAGCAGCATCCTGCGCTGAAGATCTGCCTGCTGGCTGATGAATATCCCATCCGTATAGAAAGCGATGCACCGGCGCACCTACGTCTGATGCGTGGGCCGCTGCCTGCCTCCGCTTATGCCAGGCCCCTGGGTGATTTGCGCGTTGGTCTGTTTGCTAGCCCCCGTTACTTGGACAAGACCGGGCGCCCCGGTAGCCTGCAAGGCTTGGCCCGTCATGCGCTTATTCACTGCTCCAGTGAAGGACAAGCGCCTGTCTGGCGCTTGGCTGAAGACTACCCGCTCCGTTTTGAGCCCAGGCTTGCCATCAGTACCAGTGCTGCTGCGCTGCGGGCTGCCATTGGAGGTGCGGGTGTCGTGTGTTGCTACCAACTGCAGGCGCGTCGCGCCTGCGAGCAGGGGCTGCTTGAACCCGTTGCTGAACCCCTTTGGCCTGCGGGACACCCTCTGGCGCTCACCTATACCCTTGGCATCCGGGCGCCTGCCAGCGTTATGGCCTTCCTGGAACTGGCAACACCCTGGTTGCGAACGCAGTTGGTCGGCTGATTATTTCATTCAGCGCAATTTTGTATTGTTCAGTATCGCTATTCTTGCACTCCTTGATTTGGCGCAGGATGGGTGATGTCGCTTAACACCTGTGACGTTCATCTATCGAGGCGCTCACTCAAGGAGATAATTACATGCCACACGCTATCAAGGTTTACCGCCACGCTCTTTCCGGCCACTGCCATCGCATTGAGCTGATGCTTTCGCTGCTCGGTTTGCCTGCCACTTTTATCGATGTCGATCTTGCCGCGGGCGAACACAAAGCGTCGCCTTTCCTGAACCTGAACGCCTTCGCGCAGGTGCCGGTGCTCGATGACCAAGGGGTTATCCTGGCGGATTCCAATGCCATTCTGGTCTATCTGGAACGCCGCTATGGTTCTGGGCAGGGTGCTGGTCGCTGGCTACCGGACGACCCGTTGATTCAAGCCCAAGTGCAACGCTGGCTGTCCGTGGCGGCAGGGCCTTTGGCGAACTCCGCGATGAAGGCCAGGCTGGTGACGGTCTTTAATGCCCCTTTCGACCCTGAACCGCTGATTGCCGATGCCCATGAGCTGTTCGCGATTGTCGATGCCCACTTGGCGCATCAGCCCTTCCTGGCGGGTGAGCACGCCACGCTGGCGGAGATTTCGCTCTACAGCTACATCGCCCATGCGCCTGAAGGGAATGTCTCGCTGGAACCCTACCCGCATATCCGCACCTGGCTGCAGCGTATCGAGGCGCTGGAAGGGTTTGTACCCATGAAGGTGACCAAGGTGGGGCTGGTGCGCTAGGCCAGCCGATGCAGCATTTCAAATCGGTGCGGGCGACCTGCTCGCGAGGAGTCGAGGGTGAATAACGACGTCACCAGCAGCCCATGGCATGAAGGCGAGCTTGCCTTGCAGCGCGTGGTCGGCGTGGAAAAACAGATGGTGGAGGTGGGCCGCAAGGTGATGCGCCCCTTTCTAACGCCGCAGCTGCAACACTTCTTTCCCCAGTTGCCCTTTGTGGCAGCAGCAGCGGTGGATCATGACGGTTGGCCTTGGGTCACGCTGCTGGAGGGCGCGCCGGGGTTTGTTCATGCGCCGGACGAGTCACGGCTCGATTTAGCATTAACGCCGCCTGTGGATGACCCTCTTGCACCGCTACTTAACAGCGGCACCAGCATTGGCCTATTGGGCATTGAGCTGCACACGCGCCGTCGTAACAGGGTCAACGGTGTATTGCGGGGCTCAGCAAGCCAATGGCAGTTGGAAGTGACTCACGCCTTCGGTAATTGCCCCCAATACATTCACGACTGGTCGGCGATGAGGCCGGTGCAGCCCCAGACGGGCCCCGTGCTAACCAAGCGCGACGCGACCCTCGACCAGTTGCCAGAGCCGGTGCTGGCACATATCGACCGGGCGATCACCGCCTTCGTGGGTAGTTACGCGCATACCGACCAGGGCGCCCAGGTGGATGCCTCTCATCGCGGAGGGCAACCGGGGTTCATTCGGCGTCAGGGAAGTGATCTGATTCTGCCTGATTTTGCAGGCAATCGATTCTTCAACACCTTGGGCAACGTGCTGGCCAGCGGACGCGCGGCCCTGGTGATACCGGATTTCACCAGCGGGAATGTGCTGCATCTGACCGGGGAAGCGCGGCTGGTGGACGAGGAGGCCGCTGGGGCGCGTTATCCTGGCGCTGAACGCTACTGGTGCCTAACCCCACGGCATATCGTTTGGCGACCAAGGGCCTTGCGCTGGCGTAGCCATGCCAGTGCAGTGGCCGTTGAGGCGGCGCCCCATGGGCCCTGGCAAGTGCTTGCGCCTTCCTCTCAACAGCGTGTTCAGGTGGCCGCCGTGGTGCAGGAGACACCCGAGATCCGCTCTTTCTATTTGAAGAGTGCCCGACAAGACAAGGCGCTGACGCCCTTTAACGCGGGCCAGTTCATTACGTTACACGTGCCGCGCCTGGATGGCACGGCGCTGGTACGCAGCTATACGCTTTCGGGTGACAGCCAGCAGGCCGGCTATCGCATCAGTATTAAGGCCGATGGTGAGGGCTCGCACTACGTGCACAGCGCGCTTCAGGTGGGTACTGAACTAGCTGTGAGTATGCCAATGGGGTCATTCACGGCAGAGGCTAGCGGCTCAGAGCGTGCCCACTGGGTACTGCTGGGTGGCGGTATCGGTATTACGCCCATATTGAGCCTGGCACATGAATTGACCGGGGCAGGCCGTGGCCCGGTAACGTTAGTGCAGAGCGTGCGCGATGTGGCCGAAGCCCCTTTCGGTGCAGAGCTACTCGACCTTGAGGCGCGAGGGCTGCGTTTGCAGCGGCATGTCACCAGAACTACAACTGCCCTCAATGGATGGATGGCAGGCCGGGTTTCACTGGGGCAGGTGTTTACCGATCAGGTGCTATCAGAAGTACAGCTCTACCTATGCGGCCCCGCCGCCTTTGTAGAGCGCTACCACCAGGAGGCGCTGGAGCTCGGACTTATGCCCGCGCAGATACACACAGAAGCGTTTGGCCCCTCGGCGCTGGCGCAAACATATACAGCCCCCACCGCCGAACAACCGGTAGAAGTCAGCTTTGCCAACCCCAGCGCGGTGGCCCACTGGCAGCCGGGTGAAAGCCTGTTGGAAACCGCTGAAAAAGCGGGGCTTCAACCTGCCTATGGGTGCCGCAGCGGTAGCTGTGGCGAGTGCGCCTGCACGCTGGTGCAGGGGGAGGTTACCTACCCAGATGGCATATCAGCGCCAGAGGGGGAAATACTGCTGTGCAGCGCCCGCCCAGCAGCGCACTCGGGGAGGCTAGCCATTACGCTGGCTAACGGTTAATCGCGCCTCAATCGATTAGAAGGTTCCTGGGTAGGCGCCGCCGTCGAGCAGGATATTCTGCCCTGTTAGATAACCTGCATGTTCGCTGCACATAAAGGCGCAGAAGGCGCCGAATTCCTCGGCGGTGCCGAATCGCCGGGCTGGTACGCCCTGGGCTCGCTGCTCGCGTATCTGTTCGATAGTTTGCTGACTCTTCTCGGCGACATTTTTGAAGTTGCCGCGCAGGCGGTCGGTATCAAAGGAGCCGGGCAGTAGGTTGTTGATCGTGACGTTGTGCGAGGCGAGTTGCGGTTGGCGAGCAAGCCCCGCGACGAAGCCGGTTAGCCCACTGCGCGCGCCGTTGGATAACCCGAGAATGTCGATGGGTGCTTTTACCGCGCCCGAGGTAATATTGACCACACGTCCAAAGCCGTTGGCGGCCATACGGTCTACCGTGGCCTTGATCAGCTCAATAGGCGTGATCATGTTGGCATCCACGGCCTGTATCCACGCCTCCCGACTCCAGTCGCGAAAATCACCCGGCGGCGGCCCGCCGTTATTGTTGATCAGAATATCGATCTGCGGGCAGGCGGCCAGCAGCGCCTCGCGTACCTCCTCGCGCCCGATATCCCCAGCCACAGGGCGAACCTCGATGGCTGGATTAAGGGCCCGCAACGCGTCGGCAGTCTTTTCTAGCACCTCGGCATTGCGTGAATTAATGGCCAGGTTGACGCCTTCTTTGGCCAGCGCTTCGGCGCAGCCTCGACCCAACCCTTTGCTCGCTGCGCATACCACGGCCCAGCGTCCCGCGATTCCAAGATCCATACCATGTACTCCTGTGTGTTCGATATTTGGGCTCAACGTGACGAATAGCCATCGTCTACCGGTAATAGAATAGTACGCCCGTTATAAAGTTAGCGCCCGGCGAGGTCGTTGGGGTTACCCCAGCGCCGTCACACTGGTGGTCATGCTGATGCAGACCAGAAGCGCTCCATGCTCTTGTAGCAGTGCGTTGCCATTGTCACCAGAACATACATTGCGACCAAAGTATGTCGTGATAATTGAAGCGCTATGAGCTAGGGTCTGTACTATAGTATCCAATAGTATTCAAAGGTATTCTTGTTGGGGAGTGATGATTTGATGAGTACTTCTGTCGAGGGTGCCAGGCAGTTGGAGTGTGAACTACATACTTATGAGGTGAAGTTTGCCGATGCGCTCGTAGCGCGTACCCGGCAGGCTGAGCGCATACTTGCTGAGCGGGCTGCTAGCAACGCATAAACAGGGCTCGTTATTAACATTGGCGCACTGAGGTTTATCATGGCGACATTACAGGAACACAGAACCATGACAGGTCATATTGAACAACCCGGCCTGATAAGAGCGTTGGATAAGGTTTGTAGATGCCTGGAAAACGCTCTTATTTTTGTTGCCGGATCTATGATTATTTGCGCCATGGCAATTACGTTTGTCGATGTCGTAATGCGTTATATCTTCAACTCGCCGCTTAATTGGTTTTTTAACCTAATCACCATGTACCTTCTTCCAGGGTCTTATTTTCTGGCGTTCTCTTATGCGTTGAGAACGGGAAGCCACCTGAAGGTTGATTATTTCAAAAGCAAGCTGCCTTTAAAGTTTACCAGCTTTTGCCTTTTGGTCTTCGGCCTCATCGCCACATTGATGTTTAGCTATATTGCTTATACCTATTCTTTAAGGGCATACAGTGCCTGGCAAGAGAACGAGATCGTTTATGGCGTTGTGAGCTGGGTTGTTTGGCCGTCTGAATTTATTATCGCTATCGGCTCCTTTGTTTTCTCGTTCAGGTTGTTAATAACAACAATAAATAACTATGTTTCTAAAGGGGGCGAGCTGTGATGGTCATTGCTTTATCTTTTCTCTTTCTGTTTTTTCTTTTGATAATAGGCATTCCGGTTGCAATCAGTCTTGCGATATCCGGTGCTTTGGGCATTTTTCTAACCAATGGGATAGATGTCCTGCTGGGGATCCTATCGGCTTCGCCAGGCTCTGCTCTGACGACCTACGAGCTGCTCACCATTCCGATGTTTATCCTCATGTCGGAATTTATGGGGGTCAGCGGTATCACCGGCTCCCTGTTTAGCGCCATTGCCAAGTGGACAGACAAGATACAGGGTGGCGTGGGGATTGCTGCTGTTGTCACAGGTGCTGCTTTTGGTGCAATTTCTGGCTCCAGTACAGCGGCTGCAGCCACGCTGGGGAAAATCAGCACGCCCGCCATGCAGGCTGAGGGGTATTCTCCGAAAATGGCTGGCAGTATTGCCGCTATTTCGGGCACTATTGCCATGCTGATTCCTCCCAGTGTCGCACTGATTTTCTATGGGCTGCTCAGCGGGGTTAGCATCAGTGACCTTCTGATTGCTGGCATAGTGCCTGGCATATTGGTGACGCTCACTATCGCCATTACCATCAAGATTCTGATCATCCGAAATCCAGTAGCCTCTAATAATAAGACCTATAGCTTCCGCGAAAAGCTGACAGCACTGAAGGTAGCTACCCCCTTTCTGATGCTGTTCAGTGTTGTTACGGGATTAATCTACACTGGCATTGCCACACCCGTTGAGTCCTCGGCTTTGGGTGCACTAGGCGCACTTTTGCTTGCTTTGAAATCAGGCAATCTCAATGCTGAAGCATTCAAAAATGCCGTTATAAATACGTGCTGCATTTCTGCCATGATCGGCCTTATTGTTGTTTGTGCACATGTTTTCGGTTACTTCATAACCATGACCGGCATCACCCGAAACTTAGTCAACTATGTGGGACTGCTGGATGTTTCGCCATACCTTATCTTGTTCTTTCTGGTGATCCTCTATCTGGTGCTGGGGCTGTTCCTAGACCTGATCTCTATTCTGATTCTCACCATTCCTGTGGTTCTTCCGGTTGTCGTCTCGCTCGGGTTCGATCCGATCTGGTTCGGTGTGATCGTTATTTTGTTGGCTGAGATCGGTATTGTCACACCACCGGTCGGCATGAACGTCTTTGTGGTGGCGAAAGTGGCCAATGTGCCTGTCGAGGAGCTTTTCTCAGGCGTCATACCCTACATCGTCATGCTGCTTGGTTTGATCGCTTTGTTAATAGCATTTCCACAGATTGTGCTGTGGCTTCCATCAACGGCTATGTACTGACGCGTAATGTTGGTAACTAGTCTTCGCCAATTTTTAGGAGTTTGGGTCAACGATAGATAGGGTTCATCTATATAAAGGTGGGTTAAGGTTTAAGCTTGTTGTAAAAACGTTATACCTATCATCAATGCACCATGCATTATTGGAAGATTTTGTTTATCCCGCTGTATTGATTAATGACTGGCACAAAAACTGAAGAGCGATAAAAGGGAGTACCATCATGAATAACTATAAAAAGCACCTTCCACTGCTGTTGACGGGTGTTTTGGCATGCGGTTCAGTCTCCGCGGCAGAGGTTGAACCAGTGACATTGAAGTTTGCCGAATGGCTGCCCACCACTTCTTTTGCCATAGAGTATGGGGCCAACCCGTTTATGGAAAAGGTGGCGGAGCTCTCCGACGGACAGATACAGTTCGACTTTTATCCGGCAGAACAACTTGGGCGTGGTTCTGAATCTCTGACCTTGTTGCAGACAGGTGTGGCGGATATTGCCAACGTATCTCCGGCTTATATACCGGAAAAGCTCCCTTTGTCTGGCGTTGTTGAGCTACCGGAAATCGTAAAAAACTCCTGTAGCGCGGCGGATAGCTTCTATGAGATGGCCCAGCCAGGTGGGGCTATTTATGAAGCGGAGTTCAAGCGGCATCACATCCGCCCTCTTTGGGTGGGCAATATGGGGCGCTATCGAATACTGACCAACAACAGCGATATTTCGTCGCTCGATGACTTGAATGGTCTGCGAATGCGTACTGCCGGTGGACCTATGACACTCACCGCTGATGCTCTGGGTTCAAGCCCTGTCACAATGCAGGCTTCAGACGTACTAACATCACTCTCTCGCGGTACGCTGGATGGTGTGTATTACCCGCTTCGAGGCATCCTGGACTATGGCCTTGCACCAGCACTGGATCAATTAATTCCGAACTTCTCCGTCGCTAGCTTTGGTCTCACCTACTCGATTAGTGACCGAGTGTGGGAGCGCCTGTCACAGCAGCAACAGGATATTCTGGTAGAGGCAGGAAGGTACGCTATGCAAACCTACTGTGATTACGTGGATAACTCTGAACCGGAAATCATCCAGACACTTGAGGAGGAGTACGGTATTGCCCAAGTGCCCCTATCTGATAGCGATCTTGAACAAGCACACGCCAACCTTGAAGGCGTCTATGACCGCTGGGCAGAACCTTTGAAAGCGCGCGGCCTGCCAACTCAAGAGGTAATTGAAGGTATGCAGTAAGTGGTGTCGCCGGGCTCAGCAAATGGCCCGGCAGTTTTAGGCGGGTGTGCAGGGCTGCGGGAAAAGCAGGCAGTTCACAGGAGAGATGACATGAGCAGAACAAAATTGCAGGGCAAGGTGCTAGCCAGTGGACTGGCGTTTCCTGAAGGGCCGATTGCCATGGAAGATGGCAGCATATTAGTCGTGGAGATTCAAAGAGGCCGCTTGACGCGTGTCCTACCTGACGGCGAGCTACAGACCGTGGCGGAGGTGGGTGGGGGGCCAAATGGGGCGGCTCTCGGGCCGGATGGGCACTGTTATATCTGCAACAATGGTGGATTCAGTTGGCGTACTGACGATGGCTACAGCCGACCTACCGGCGCTGCATCCGATTATGACGGCGGTTCGATTCAAAGAGTCAACCTTGTCACCGGCTCTGTTGAGACGCTTTACACCCACTGCCAGGGCGTTCCGCTGCATGGCCCTAACGATATCGTTTTTGACGATCAGGGTGGTTTCTGGTTTACCGACTTTGGCAAGAAATTTGATGACCGCATTATGCTGGGTTACCTCTACTATGCCCGATGCGACGGTAGCTCGATTCGCCGCGCGGCAAAGCATCTGCTGACGCCCAATGGGGTTGGCCTGTCGCCAGATGGGCGTATGTTGTACGTCTCTGAAACCGAAACCAGTCGGCTTTGGCGTTATCCGATCACCGCGCCCGGTGAGCTGGGTCAGGAGCCTTGGCCATCTCCCAATGGCGGCAAGTTGGTTCACGGCCTGCCGGGCTATCAGCGCCTTGACTCTATGGCTTTGGAAGAGAGTGGTAACATTTGTGTCGCCACCCTGGTGGATGGGGGGATCAGTGTTTTTTCTCCGCAGGGGGATTTGCTGGAGTTTCATGAAGCCCCTGAAGGGTATTGCACTAATATCTGCTTTGGTGGATCGAACTTGCAGACTGCTTACATCACGCTATCAGGTTATGGTCAGCTGTTAGCTGTTCCTTGGCCGCGCTCTGGTTTGCGTTTACATCACCAATAACTTAATCAGAGAGATATGCGCTTGGAAGGTATTTAACTGAATGGATTTAGGAGGATATAAAAGAGATTAATAATTAGCCATGCTGTTTTTGGTTCTCCTGAGAGCTGCGTTAAAGAAATATTTAAATATATAACAATTATTATTGAAGGACAGCCAACCCTTGATCCCTACAGGGCTATTAGTGCTCAAAAAAGTGCCGCACACCTTGGCGGCTCACTTCTCATTGTCATTGCCACCAGAACATACACTCGTCCAGTAAATTGCGCCCGAGGGATAACTTTTTGTTCTGGTGCTGTTATGGCGCTCAGATAGTTCCCCCACAATTTGTGCAGCGGTTCGCTATCGGTTTTCATCATACATTGCGACCAAAGTATGTCGTGATAATTGCAGCTCTATGAGCTAGTGTGTGTATTATAGTATCCAACGGTATTCAAAAGTATTCTTATTGGAGGTGTTGGTTTGATTAGTACTATTGGTTTTATTGGCCTGGGGGCAATGGGTGAGCCCATGTGTAAAAACCTGGCCAAAGGGTCTGGTAAGAAGGTGTTGGCCTATGACCTTGCCTCTGAGCCGCTGGAGAGACTGGTTGCTGAGGGTGTGCAGAAGGGCGCAGACGCTCTGCAAGTCGCTCGCGAGAGTGATGTCCTCTTCCTGTCTTTGCCAAGTGGCAAGCATGTAAAAGACCTGATGCTAGGTGAGGACGGCATCGCTAGAGAGCTCAAACAAGGTGCTGCCGTCGTCGATTTGAGCACAACCTCTGTCGAGGATGCTAGGTGGTTGGAGTGTGAGCTGCAGGCTTATAAGGTGAAATTTGCCGATGCGCCTGTAGCGCGTACCCGACAGGCTGCTGTCGATGGCAACTTGTGCGTCATGGTGGGTTGCTCCGAAACCATTTACGGAAATATTCAAGAGCTGCTGCAGAACATTGCATCAGACATCATCCATTGTGGGGATGTTGGGGCCGGCCAACTGGCCAAGATTCTGAATAATATGGTGCTCTTCGATACGGTGGCCAGCCTTTCCGAGGCATTGGTGATTTGTGGGAAAAGTGGCGCCGACCCTAAAAAGATTTTTGAAGCTATGTCGTTAGGGTCCGCAGATAGCTTTGCCCTGCGCAACCATTGCATGAAATTCATGCTCGAAAATGATTTCCCAGAAAAAAAATTCCCTACCTCATATGCATTAAAAGACCTCAGCTATGCGCTGGAACTGGCAGAGAATTACGGCTTGACGTTGGGAATGGCAGAAAATACGAAGTCCCTATTTCAGAAAGCTATAAAGGAAGGATACGGAGAGCAGTACTTTCCGGTCATCGTCAATAGTATGCGCAATGACTGAGTTTAGTCTTTAACGGAAAGTTAAATATATAACAATTACGAGAGGTGACTATGGCTTATACGAAGCAAGCATCCGTGCTGGCGGTGGTAATTTCCTTATGTGCAGCAGGCGTTGCCCATGCCGATACTCGATTGACGATTGGTTCTACATCCTCTTCGTCATCACATTATGGTTATTTCGTCGCGGTTTCCCAGATTATTAACGAGCATGTCGATGATGTTCGCTCTTCCGTTATGGAGACAGGAGCAACCATTGATAACTTGAGAAGGATCAAACGTAATCAGGCCGATATGGGCTTAGTGACCACCAATGTTGCCTATGATGCCTATCACGGCGAGGGGGCGTTCGAGGGTAATGAAGTCCCCACTAATGTGCTATGGGTGTATGGCCCTTCGGCGCAGAATGTCGTAGTGAGAGCGGATGCTGGCCTGAACACTATCAGTGATCTGGAAGGTGTCAAATTCAACCCGGGTATTGTTGGATCGGGCACGGAAGCGACTGCCGAAGCGGTGTTCGATGTGATCGGTGTAACGCCTGACTATGTGCGTGGTTCCACAACCGACATGGTTAACCAGATCAAGGATAACCGTGTCAAAGGTTATGTGAAGAGTGGTAATGGCCGAATGCTGGATGCCTCCAGTATCGATATCGCCACTATGACCCCAGTTAATATTCTTGGCTTGAGCGATGAGCAGGCAGATGCCATTCGCCAGGAACTGCCTAGCTTGGGCATCATGAATATTGAAGAGAATGAGGCTGGTGATGGCTATCCGGCATATACCACCTGGGCGTATGGCAACACGGTAAGTTCAAGAGCTGACTTGGATGAAGAGGTTGCCTACAACATCGTTAAAGCTATCGTCGAGCATCAGGATGCTCAGGCGGCCGCTTTCTCAGTTTTAAAAGATGCAGATATCCCAGAGATGACAATTGAGCTTGCAACGACGCCTCTTCATCCCGGCGCTATTCGCTATTTTGAAGAGCAGGGATATGAAGTCCCTGAACATCTTAAACCCTAAGTTGTGAAATAAAGAGTGGTCGTTTTTATGAAATAGAGCTGACTTGAGTGTTAGCTCTATTGCCTTCTGGCGTGAAGTTATCTTCATGGTGAGACTTATGTTAGAAGCTGTTGAATCGGAATCACAGCCTATAGAAAGTACATCATCCAGGCTTCCTGAGGTGGTAAAAAAGCTGGTTGCATTCTCACTTGGCATGATGATCCTTTATACGGGGATCGCTGGTGCTTTTGATTCTCTTGTGCAGCGTTCGGTGATGCTGGCAAGTGTGATTTTATTGGCATTCATGGTGTATCCGCCAAGTATAAAAGGACGTTTTCTTTTCCTGGGGCGAGCCATTGATGGCTTGCTGTGCGTTTTTGCCATTGTCGCGTGTCTTTATGTGGCCTGGAATCAAAACCGCATCCTCACGCAGTTGCCTATCGCTGGGGTGGTGGATATCACCTTATGTGTATTTCTGGTGATCACGGTACTGGAAATATGCCGACGCTCCGTTGGGATCGCGTTTCCATTGATGGTGTTGCTGTCTCTGGCTTATGTCTTCTTTGGCGATAGATTGTCAGGTGATTTTGGACATCGTGGGTATGGCGTTGAGTTGGTTGTCGAAACCCTTTTCCTGTCGGATCTGGGGTTGTGGGGCATGCTGACGGGTATTGGCGCGACGGTTATTGCCTCTTTTGTGCTGTTTGGTGCTGTTCTTATCCGTACTGGCGGCAGCAAGGTCTTTATGGATCTTGCCATGATTTTTGCGGCCAACCGGGTTGGTGGGGCAGCCAAGATGGCAACTGTCGCCTCGGCAGCATTCGGTTCGGTAAATGGTAGTGCGGTAGCCAATGTGGCCACCACTGGCGCTATGACTATTCCCTTGATGAAAAGGATGGGCTATCCCGCACCGATTGCTGGTGCTGTAGAGGCGGTGGCTTCCACTGGTGGGCAACTGACACCACCGATTCTTGGTGCGGCGGCATTTATAATGGCCGAGACGTTGGGTGTCAGCTATCTGTCGGTGGCGTTGGCTGCTTTGATCCCTGCGTTGATGTTTTATTCCAGCGTGTTTATGACCATTCACCTAATCGCCTTGAGAAAGGGAATCGGCGGGCTGTCGGAAGAGAACGATGTGCCTAAGATTAGGGATGCCATTAAGCTTTCTAAATCAGCACCGCTGTTAGTTGGTCTTGGGGTGTTGGTGGTGATGGTGTTAAGCGGTCGCTCGGTCGCTTTCTCGGCCTCCTTGTCCATCGTGGGAATGCTGATTACCTATACGGTGGCCGTAATAGTCCGCGGCGAAGGCATCAAGCCGGTACTGAACACTTTTGTTGACTCGTGCGTGGATACTGGTTACGGCATATTGATCATTATCACGATGCTGGTAAGCGCTCAGATTGTTGTCGCGATGATAAATATGACCGGAGTGGGCGTGACAATATCGTCCTTGGCAGTTGGTCTGGGCGGTGGTTACCTGTTTGGTGTCGCCTTTATTGTGGCGCTGGCCTGCTTGTTGTTGGGCATGGGCATTCCGACAACCGCAGCCTACGTACTGGTAGCGGCGGTCATGGCGCCCGCACTAGTGTCAGCAGGAGTGGAGCCGATTGCCGCGCATATGTTCGTCTTCTACTTCGCGACCATTTCGGTGATTACACCTCCTTTGTGTGTTGCCGTATTTGTTGCTTCCTCGATTGCCGATACCCGCTGGGAAAGAACTGCGCTGCAGGCTGTACGCTTGGCAGCCGTCACCTACGTGATTCCGTTTCTGTTTATTACCTACCCAGGCGTTCTCTTTAACGGAGATGTGTCCCAGATATTGGAAGCGGTGCTGTCTGGCGCAGTGCTAGTGGTATCAGCGTCGATCGTACTCTCTGATATTTTTGAAAAAGACATGAAGAGGAAAATAGGCGCACTGCTGTGCATTGTATCAGCGGCTATGGCCATTATCCCTTCCCTTTATGCCCTGTTCGCGGGAGCGGTTGTACTGCTGTTTGTTCTAGCGTTCGTGAAGCCATTCTCCAGAAATGCTGCAACGTTAAACTAATACATATAACTAAATTGAAGGAATGATGTAATGGGTGAGATGAAGCGCTATCAACTTCGTATTGGCGATCAATGGTGTGATGCGGCAGATGGAAAAGTGCTGGAATCGATCAATCCGCTTAACCAGCAGGCATGGGCATTGATCCCTCAGGCAACTGCTTCTGATGTTGACGCCGCGGTGCAAGCTGCACGACATGCCTTTGAAACCGAATGGCGGTCTACAAATGGCCTACAACGCGCTGCGCTAATGCACGAATTGGCTAATCTGCTCGAATCCGACACCGAGCGCATGGCCCAACTTGAGACCACTGACAACGGCAAGGTAATCCGCGAGACACGGGTGCAGATGCGTTTTGCGGCTCGCAACTACCGCTACTTTGCTGGCTGGGCGGACAAGCTCCAAGGCGAGAGCATTCCGCTAGACCGCCCTGAGCTGGTTGATTTCACTACTCGCGAGCCGCGCGGCGTGGCAGCCTTGATCACCTCTTGGAACTCGCCGATAGCGATCCTCGCCAACAAGCTTGCACCGGCCTTGGCGGCGGGTTGCACCGTTGTAATTAAGCCCTCAGAGATGGCGAGCGTGACCACCCTGGCTTTCGCTGAGCTGTGCGAAAGAGCTGGCTTTCCTCCTGGCGTGATTAACGTGGTGACCGGTGACGGTAGCGTCGGTGCGGCACTCACCGGGCACCCTGATGTCGACCTGATCAGTTTCACCGGCGGTACCGCTACAGGCAAGGCGATTTCTCGGGCCGCCGCCGAGCATCTAACACCGGTGACCCTTGAACTGGGAGGTAAGTCGGCCAACATTGTATTTGCCGATGCTGATCTTGAGCAGGCTGTGACCGGAGCCGTGGCGGGGATCTTTGCCGCCGCCGGTCAGACCTGTATTGCTGGCTCGCGACTGCTGGTGCAGCGGGACATCTACGATCAGGTGGTGGCGCAGGTTTGTGAACGCGCCCGGGCGATTCGTATTGGTGACCCTCGCGATGAGAACACTGAGATGGGCCCGATGGCGACCCAGGGGCAGCATCAACGAGTACTTGACTTCATCGAACGTGCCCGCACTCAGGGTGCTAAGTTGGCGGCGGGCGGTAGGGTGCCGCAGGGCGAAGTATATGGTCGCGGCTATTTCGTCGAGCCGACGGTATTCTCTGATGTGGCGCAGGACTCCGAACTGGCTCAAGAAGAAGTGTTTGGGCCAGTGTTAGCGATTATTCCCTTTGATACGGAGGAGCAGGCTATCGCCATCGCTAACGGCACCGCTTACGGGTTAGTCGCCGGGCTATGGACGCAAAATTTGGCAAGAGCGCATCGCGTTGCCAGACAACTTCAGGTTGGTGGGGTATGGGTCAATACCTATCGCACAAATGCTGCACAAGCACCATTCGGCGGGGTTAAGGCCAGTGGTAGTGGCCGTGAGCGCGGAATGCACGCTTTAGATGAGTACCTTGAGATTAAAAACCTGATGATCGACTTGTCTAACGAAGCCCGCGATCCTTTTGCGATTCGTACTTGATTTAGTCGTCATAACTCTCAAAAAAAGCCTCTAGACGGATCTTGTAGGCCTCACGGATATGGTTGCGTGCCAGCTTTTCCGCGGCTTCCGGGTCGCGTGCTTCGAGCGCGTCAATGATTGCCTGATGCTCACTGCGCGCGGCTTCGGCACGGTTTGGTTTAGCTAGGGTGCTACGCCCAAGCAACATCATTGATTCATGCAGTGAGTGCAGCATTTTAAGCAGGTAGCGGTTGTGTGCACAGCGGTAGAGAGTGCTATGAAATAGCTTATTATTCTTAACTAGATCTTGGGTCTCCTTTAACCGTGCATCGCGATCGCTAATTTCGCGTAGGAAAGCGATTTCAACCTCTGAAGCGTGTTGTGCGGCAAAGCCCGCAGCAGTCCCCTCTAACATCTCGCGCATAGCATATAGCTCGCTAATCATGCTGTGGTCGAGTTCAGTGATGATGGTGCCACGGATCGGATCATTAGCTACCAACCCTTCAAGCTGTAAACGATTAAGAGCTTCGCGTACGGGTGTACGACTTAAGCCTATGCGCTCAGATAAGTCGACTTCACGAATCCTTGTCCCTGGTGGCAGGGTGCCTTCCTTAATAGCTTCGATGATGTAGCTGTAGGCCTGCTCACTGCGCGGTTCGCCGCGCTGATTGGCTGCCTGGGTGGCGTGCTTGCGTGGTGTGGATTCAGTCATAGCTACAAGCCTTAAATTGCGATTTTGACGAATGGTAATGATATGACAATGAACAACACTTGTCATTTTGAACACTGTTGGATACATTTGTATGTATTAGAATTTGGTGTGCGCTTTTACCGTCACCATCTCTTCTTGTCAGTAATCATGAGGGAGTTCCAATGTTGTCATCGACTGGAGAGCGGCTCAGTGAGGCCGATCTGACTGGCCATGACGTGCTGGTGATTGGTGGAGGTAATGCTGCGTTGTGTGCCGCTTTATCGGCGCGTGAGCAGGGCGCCAGCGTGCTGTTACTGGAGAGTGCTCCGCGTCAATGGCGTGGTGGTAATAGTATTCACACCCGTAATTTGCGTTGCATGCATCGTGAGCCTACTGATGTGCTTAGTGACGCCTACCTTGAGGATGAGTTCTTCGATGACGTTTGGCGTGTTACCGGCGGCATTACCAACGAAGTGTTGGCGAAGCATGTGATTCGAGCCTCAGAAACCTGCACCGAGTGGATGAAAAGCTACGGTGTGCGTTTTCAACCATCGCTGGGTGGCACTCTGCACCTGGGGCGAACCAACGCCTTTTTCCTGGGGGGCGGCAAAGCGCTCGTCAATACCTACTACCAGGCAGCTGAGCGACTTGGGGTGACAATTCTCTACGAGGCTGAAGCCGAACAGTTGGTCTTTGATGACAACCGCTTTGACCATGCGTTGGTGACTTACAATGGCTCACCACGCAAGGTGAGTGCTAAGTCAGTGGTGATTGCCTCTGGCGGCTTCGAGTCCAACCAAGCGTGGTTGGAGGAAGCATGGGGAGAGGTCTCCCGTAACTTCCTGATCCGTGGTACTCGCTTCAACCAGGGTAAGATGCTGCGCAGCCTGATTGATAACAGCGCCATGGTGATTGGGGATCCAACGCAAGGTCACGCGGTAGCTATCGATGCACGCGCGCCCAAGTACGATGGCGGTATCGTCACCCGTGTCGACTGTGTATCCCTGGGGATTGTGGTTAACCGCGATGGCAAGCGCTTCTATGACGAAGGCGAAGACTTCTGGCCCAAGCGTTATGCCATCTGGGGACGGCTGATTGCCAAACAGCCGGGGCAGGTGGGCTATTCGATTACCGACTCCAAGGCGCAGGGGCGCTTTATGCCCTCAGTTTTTCCCCCTGAGCAGGCCGATACGCTTGAGGAGTTGGCGCTTAAGCTCGATCTGCCGGTTGACGCCGTACTCAAAACTGTCGATGAATTCAATGCTGGCGTACAGCCTGGCAACTTCGATCACAGTGTGCTCGACGATTGCCATACACAGGGTGTTACGCCCGAAAAGACCCATTGGGCGCAGCGTATCGACGAGCCTCCATTCTACGGCTACCCACTTCGTACTGGCATTACCTTCACCTACTTAGGCGCTAAAGTCGATGAAAAAGCGCGTATGTACATGGCTAACGGCGAGTTGGCGGACAATGTTTTCCTAGCCGGTGAGATCATGGCCGGTAATATTTTAGGCCAGGGCTATGTTGCTGGCTTTGGTATGACCATCGGCACCGTATTTGGTCGCATCGCAGGCACAGAGGCAGGCAATTATGCAAAAGATTGACGCACTAATCGAAGAAACCCGCAACAACATGACGATCTGCAATGCCTGCCGGTATTGTGAAGGGTTCTGCCCGGTATTTCCGGCCATGGAGCGGCGTCGTACGTTCACTCCCGAGGATCTTAAGTATCTGGCCAACCTATGTCACAACTGCGGTGAGTGCTACTACGCTTGCCAGTACGCTCCGCCCCATGAGTTTGCCGTTAACGTACCGCAGTCAATGGCCAAGCTTCGTGTCGAGTCTTATCGACAGTATGCTTGGCCACAGCCGTTGGCCCGTCTGTTTGACCGCAGTGGCTTGCTTGCCGCCTTGGCACTGGCGGTAGGGTTGACGCTCATCCTGTTGATTGCCATTGCGCTAAATGGTGATCTGTCGGCACTGGTCACCACACAGCATAGTGGCGACTTCTACGTGCTATTGCCACATAACACCATGGCGGTGACCTTTGGCTCGGTGTCGTTGTTTGTGCTGTTAGCGTTGATCATGGGGATGGTGCGCTTTTGGCGCGAAAGCGGCGAGGGCGTCACTGGGCTTGGCGATGCCGAAAGCTGGCGGCAGGCACTCAAAGAAACTTTTTCACTCCAGCATCTGCACGGTCAGGAAGAGGCTGGCTGCACTTACCCAGATGCCTATCATTCGCACTGGCGGCGGCGCTTCCACCATTTTACCTTTTACGGGTTCATGCTTAGCTTCGCAGCGACCGTGACCGGCACCATCTATCACTATGTGTTTGGCTGGCAGGCGCCCTACGATTTTATCAGTCTTCCCAAACTGTTCGGTACCTTGGGCGGCATCGGCCTTTTGATAGGTCCGGCGGGGCTTTTGTACCTCAAGCTGGTGCGTGATCAGGACACTGCTGATGTGCGCCAGATGGGAATGGATGTGGCTTTCATAGTGCTGCTGTGGCTGACCGGCTTAACAGGCCTGTCCCTAATGCTGCTACGTGAGACCTCAGCCATGGGGGTTATGCTGGTGGTGCATTTAGGCGTGGTTATGGCACTTTTCATCACCATGCCCTATGGCAAGTTCGTGCATGGTTTCTATCGTTTATTGGCGGTCTATCGTAACGCCCTGGAGCGCAATCGCCTTGACCAATAATCTTCTCTCCAGAGGCAGCACCCGCACGCCAGCCGACATAATATCGTCTGTAGGACTCTACCAAGTGTCACCTTACCGATTATCAAGCGGCCGTGAATCAACTTATGACTAAATTAGCCATAAGAGGTTGCCCTCTCATGGTTGTTACGACGAAGACGCTGAGCGGCACGGAAAGCGTCAATGAGGAATTGTAGCCCTAGCGCGGCGAAGCCGATCGGTAGGAGTACTGACGTTAAGCTTGCTGGCTACGCTTGTTTCACGAAGGTATTCGTTTGCCTGGTAATGGCCATTTAGAATCAGCTGGAGTCCTGAGAGGCACCTCAAAGGTCTTATTAATCCAGGTTATCGAGCGATCAGTTCGGCAATTCGCTGGGCAGCTGCTTTTACTTCCGTGATAGCGGTCTCTTTATCTAGATCCTCCATGGCCACCACGCCCACACAGGCCTCAATGGTAGGGCGAAACGATGTGGACGAGATAGCGCTGGCCACGCCTACTGCCCCGCGTTGTAGCTGCCCATGAGTCAGGCTGTAGCCGTCGAGTCGTGCCTGCTTTATCGCCTCACCTTCTTCCGGGTGAGGGGGCCGTTCGGCAAGGATGGCAATACCGGCAGCGCCCAACGTCAACGGATGGCGGCTACCCACTCGGTAGCCGATTTGCAGAGGCATTTCTCCTGACTCTGCCACCATTAACACAACGCATTCCTCCCCCTGAGCGACAGAGATGAAAGCGGTGGCGCGGGTGGCTCTGGCTAGTGCTTGCAAGAGTGGCTGGGCAATAGCGCGCAGATGAGGTTCAAAGCGAGACGCAAGCAGTGCCGTACCAGCACCCAGGCGAATGGGGCCTTCGGGGGTGCGCGTAATCAGCCCATGGCTGGCCAGGGTGGTCACGATGCGGTAGGCAATGGCTCGATGAATATCGAGGCGTTCAGCTAGGTCGGCAATGGAAATGCCATCGCTATGCTCGGAGACAATTTCCAGTGCCTTGAGTCCGCGATCAAGCGTTTGCAACGTGTTGTTAGCCATAGAAAGCACCTCGGTATTAGGGTTCGGTAAGTGGGCGCGATAACAGGACTCAATAGTTAGCCAAGCGATACAGACTAACGCAGCTACGCTGAGGAGTTGACTCGCCGACAGAAACTGCCTACCTTCATTGTGCATTAAAAGAAACTAAGTGTTCGATAAAAGTAAAACAAATACGAGCCACTTAATTTTACGGAGCCCTTCATGGCATCAGTGTCTCACCGTTCTGGTAGTGCATCAGGCGAGTGCCCTTTTCAACCATCACAGGCGTCCGTGGCATTATCGCCTACCGGTTGCCCAGTCTCCCCTGAAGCGGCCGAATTCGATCCCTTCGATGCGCCTTATCAGCTTGACCCCGCTGAGGCGCTGCGTTGGTTCCGCGAACAGGAGCCGGTGTTCTACAGTCCCAAACTCGACTACTGGGTCGTGAGCCGCTATGAAGATGTGAAGGCGGTTTTCCGTGACAACGTCACCTTCTCGCCCTCTATCGCGTTGGAGAAACTAACCCTCGCACCGCCCGAGGCGACGAAAATTCTCGAGGGCTACGGTTTCGCAATGCGTCGTACCATGGTCAACGAGGATGAACCGGATCACATGGAACGCCGCCGCCTCCTGATGGATGCCTTCCTGCCCGAGAACCTTGAGAAGCATGAAGCGTGGGTACGTGAGTTGGTGCGTGACTATATGGATCGCTTCATCGACAAGGGGCATGCAGATCTGGTGGGCGAGATGTTTCGGGAAATTCCCATGACCGTCGCGCTGCGCTTCCTGGGTGTTCCCAATGAGGACGCCAAGGAGCTTCGCAAGTTCTCGGTTGCCCACACGCTGAATACCTGGGGCCGCCCATCCCCGGAGCAGCAACTGCAGATTGCCGAGGATGTGGGCCAGTTCTGGCAAACCGCACAAACTATCCTCGACCGCATGTGTGCCGATCCCAGCGGCGAGGGGTGGATGTACGACTCTATCCGCATGCACAACAGGCATCCTGACATTGTGCCGGAGAGCTATTTGCGCTCGATGATGATGGCCATTCTGGTGGCTGCCCATGAGACCACCGCGTTCGCCACCACCAATGCCTTTCGTACTCTGCTATCGAACCAGGAGTCATGGAACGACATCTGCGAGAACCCTGCTTTGATCCCCAGCGCCATCGAGGAGTGCCTGCGCGCCGCCGGTTCGGTCGTGGCCTGGCGACGTATCGCGACCGAAGACACCCAGTTAGGGGGCAAGACGATTCCGAAGGGGGGTAAGCTGTTAATCGTGCAGGCGTCGGCCAACCGCGATCCGAGACACTTTGAAAATCCTGACGAGTTTGATATCTACCGCCATAACTCAGCGGAGCACTTCACTTTCGGCTACGGTGCGCACCAGTGCATGGGGAAGAACATCGCCCGCATGGAGATGCGCATCATCCTTGATGAATTTGTCCGTCGGTTACCCCATATAGATCTGGTCGAGGACCAATCGTTTGAGTATCTGCCCAACACCTCTTTCCGTGGGCCCACGTCGCTATGGGTGGAGTGGGAGCCTGCGCAGAATCCTGAACGGCGACACCACGATGTGTTGGAGAACCCTACGCTTTTCCATATTGGCGCACCTATCAAGGAGGATATCGTGCGTCGGGTCGTGGTCGCCGAGGTGAAACGTGAAGCTGAGGCGGTGATCTGTGTTGGTTTGGTGGATCCCCATGGGCGTGAGTTACCCGACTGGACCCCCGGTTCGCATATAGAGCTGGTATCGGGAGAGTGGCGCCGCTACTACTCACTGTGCGGGACACGCGATGACCGTAACCGTCTTTCCATCGCCATCCTGCGAGAACCCGAGGGGCGCGGCGGCTCGGTGTACTTCCACGATACGGTCAAGCCGGGGGATGTATTGCATATCGCTGGTCCCAAGAACCATTTCCACCTGGACGAGACGGCAACGCGCTATACCCTGATAGCCGGTGGTATTGGCATCACGCCGATTATTGCCATGGCGGATCGACTCAAGGCTCTCGGCAAGCCCTATGTACTCCACTACTGCGGTGCCGGACGGCGAACCATGGCCTTTTTGGAGAGAGTCGAACGTGACCATAGCGCCGCGCTAACCCTCCATGCCGGTGATGAAGGGTGTCGCCTTGATCTACCGAGTGCACTTAGCAGCCTAGCCGAAGGTGAACAGGTCTACGCCTGCGGCCCTGAGCGCCTGCTGGAGGCGCTTGGGTCGCTGGCGGAGAAGTGGCCCGAGGGTACCTTGCACGTTGAGCACTTCACCGCTCGCTCCAACATCCTCGATCCTGAGAACGAGCACGCCTTCGAAGTAGTGCTGGCGGACTCCGACCTGACGCTGCAGGTCGGTAACCACCAGACCCTGCTTGAGGCGCTAACCGCGGCGGGGGTGGATGTACCGAGCGACTGCTGCGAAGGCCTGTGTGGTACCTGCGAAGTGGCTGTGACCGATGGGAATATCGATCACCGAGACCTAGTGCTCAGCCGTACGGAGCGCGACGCTAATGACCGAATGATGGCCTGCTGCTCGCGGGCAGCGGGCAAGCGTCTGACTTTGGCGCTCTAAACGTTAACACCCTTAAAAGAACCTCTGTTTTACACTGGCACCATCGGGTACATGAACCATCAAAAAGGATAATCACAATGAAAAAAATGGCGACGTTGACCACCTTTTCAGCCCTGATGCTCTTGAGCTCTTTTCAAGGCGCGGCAGCGGCCGATACCGTGCTTCAAGTGAGTACCTGGGCGGGCCCTAACCACGGCGTTAATACCATCGTCTGGCCCACATGGGGGAAATGGGTTGAAGAGGCGACCGATGGTCGCGTCAGTGTCAATGTGACCCACGACCTTGGGCCGCCTAACGCGCAAATGGAGTTGGTGGCAGACGGTGTCGCCGATGTCACCTGGCTCTTCCACGGTTTAATGCCAGGGCGCTTTGAGCTGACCAAACTACCGGAATTCCCCACCTTTGAAGACTTTTCATCAGAAAATGCCTCCGTGGCTTACTGGCGTACTCACCAAGAATACCTAAGCGATGCCGGAGAGCATCGCGGCGTAGAAGTCCTGGGTTTGGGAGTGCATGGCCCTGGGGCGCTCTTCCTGGCTGAACCGATCGAAAGCCTTGACGATTTGCAAGGTAGACGGGCGCGTATAGGGGGCGGCGTGATGGCAGATATTTCCAGCGCGCTAAGCCTCACCGGTGTCGCACTACCGCCAGGTGGGACATACGAAGCAGCCACGCAAGGAGTGATCGACGGTGCAATGCTAACCCTTGAGGGACTTAAGAGCTTTCGATTAGCCGAGGTATTGCCCTACACGGTACAAATGCCGGGCGGCTTCTATCGTGGCAGCTTTTCCCTGGTCATCAATCCTGATACCTGGCAGTCGCTTTCCGAGCAAGACCGTAACGCCATTATGGATGTCTCAGGCGAAAAGCTGTCCCGTCTGTTTGGTTTCATGATGGATACCGTCGATGTGCGTGGCGTTGAGTTTGCCAAGGAGGAGGGCAACACCTTTATCGAGTTGCCTTCTGAAGAGGTCGAAAACTTCATGCAATTGGCGGCCAGCCTCCCCAGCGACTGGTTTGAAGTGGCCGCTGCGAAAGATGTTGATGGAGAGGCCGCCCGCGCATTCTTTCTCGAACAATTGCAGGTTGTCGCAGGCGACGATGAAGGCCTGAGCGCTGACGATGTGGTTGATCCTGACGCCTAAACTACGTGTTTTAATGTGCTAACTCGTATTCAGTCAATGCTGCCTCGCTTAGAGAAAGAGATATTGGCAAAACGTATCGGAATGAGGGAGTCTTGATCTAGGCAGTAATAGGCTTTTGGTGAGTATAGCGTTTCTGAGGAGCTGTATTGCTCATAAGCGAACTCGTTGAGTTCGCTTATGATGTGGCTGAATAATTGTGGGTTATTTATTCGATCTGGCCATGGTTGTCAGGTTTTTAACTAGAGATAAAAAATAAGTTAGAACTTATGAAGTGATACTGTTAAGGCTCTCTATGCTTTATGCATAAGTTGCCTGCTAAGTCTTCAACGACAGGTATGGCGTCAAGTTTGTCACAGTCGCCTGTTAAGCAGTCTCCCGTTTTAATGTCAAACGCCGCCCCATGCGCACTGCATAGAAAACGGTGGCCATCTGATGAAATGATACTGTCCGACCGATAGTTTAAAGGTAAATATTGGTGAGGGCAGGCATTAACGTAGCAATAAATCGTGCTATTTATGCGTGTTGCAATGACCGGGAAAGATCCATTGCTGCTCATTACTTCCACGCAGCGTGCTTTGCCTTCTGGTATAGCGCTAGAAGGGCAAATAACAGCCCCCTCTTGGGGGGCATTTTCATAGTTACGCCAAGCGTCATGCACGGTGTGCCCTTTTACTATTCAGCGGTACTTTGCAACACGCCGCGGTTAATCTGATCCTCTTCGATGGACTCGAAAAGTGCTTTAAAATTGCCCTCTCCAAAACCATCATCGCCTTTACGCTGGATGAACTCGAAAAAGATGGGGCCAATCACCGTTTTGGAGAAAATTTGTAGCAAAATTCGGGTTTCGCCGCCGCCCACGACACCTTCGCCGTCAATCAAAATGCCACGGCTGCGCAGTTTATCGAGAGGCTCCTGGTGGTCTTTAACACGCTCTAGCGACTTTTCGTAGTAGATGCTCGGCGGGCCAGGCATAAATTCGAGACCTGCATCAGCGATTAAGTCAGTACCGGAGTAGATGTCGTTTGTGGCAATGGCGATATGCTGAATGCCTTCGCCGTTATATTCGCGCAAGTACTCTTCAATCTGGCTGTGATCGTCGGCACTTTCGTTAATGGGTATGCGAATTTTACCATCTGGAGAAGTCAATGCACGGCTGGTAAGACCTGTCATTTTACCGGTGATATCAAAGTAGCGTATTTCGCGGAAGTTAAAGGTGTCATGGTAAAACTTATACCATGTGTCCATATTGCCGCGAATAACGTTATGAGTGAGGTGATCAAGATAGTAAAAACCAAACCCCTTAGGATTAGGATCTACCTCATCGAACCACTCAAATTCGTTTGAATAACAGCTGCCTTTTTCGCCATACGTATCAATAAAGTAAAGCAGCGAACCGCCTATGCCAATAACCGCAGGCGCATCGATGGACTTATTACCTGTGAACTCTTCTGCACCCAAGTCGACGGCACGTTTTAGCGCATGCTGAGCATCAACGACGCGCCAAGCCATTGCTGGAGCACAGGGGCCGTGCGCCTCAATAAATGCTGACGCATGCGAGTTAGGCTCACTGTTAAGCAGGTAGTTGATATCGCCTTGACGATAAACGGTGATCGACTTGTCACGATGTTTTGCAACAGGAACGAAACCCATTTGCCGAAATAAACTATCTAGTTTTTCCGGCTCGGGGTGTGCAAATTCAACAAACTCGAAGCCATCTGTGCCCGCTGGGTTTGCATCATTTATGGTTGCTTTGGGTGCGTCATGAGGGAAGGGGCCCATCGTTGTCTCTCCTTTATTGTCTTGTTGGGTGACAAGTTCAGTATAGGGAAGAGCCGGTACAATTAGGTTGCAAACTAACCTAAGATGCAGCCAAATAGTGCATAGAATGTGCGCAAAAGGAGTGCTGTATGCACGGAATTTCATTGGATCGTTATGATCTTGCAATTTTGTCAGCATTGCAAAAGAACTCAGCCCTCACCAATTCAGAGCTGGGTGAGCGAGTCAGCCTGTCTCCCTCTCAGTGCTCCCGACGCAAAGCGCGGCTAGAAGCCGAAGGTGTGATTAAGGGCTATTCGGCTAGGCTTGATGCTACTAGCCTAGGGTTTGGGCTGCGCGCTATCACCAGGGTTAATCTCAAAGCTCATGGTGAAAGCATGGATGATGATTTTGTGACATTACTGACGAAGCACGCCATGGTTCGTGAGGCCTATTCTGTGTCGGGAGACGCAGACTATGTGTTACATATCATCGCCAAGGATCTAACAGCGTTTTCGGACTTTATTCATCATCATTTATTGCCTCATCCTAATGTCACCCAGGTTCGCTCTGAAATAATACTGCGTAGTATGAAAGAGGAGCAGGGGTTGCCGGTAGAAGGTGGCTAAGTAACTGCGTTTGTTTTGTGCTGTGAGGGTTCTATGCGTCTTAAATTTCACTGTCAGAATCGAATCGGCATTCTTCGCGATATTGTGGCCCAATTTGCTGACTACAGAATTAATGTCGCGCGAGGTGAAGTGGGGGGCGATCACGGCAGTACCATCTATCTACATGTCCCACAATTACTTAATGCTCAGTTGAGTACGCTTAAACCAGTATTGGAAGGCATTCCCGGTGTGTTTGGCGTTAAGCGCGCCAGCTTGATGCCCAGCGAACGGCGCCATTTGGAGTTGGATGCGCTGCTATCCTCGCTTTCTGACCCAGTGATGTCGATAGATATGCAGGGTCGGATTGTGGCGGCCAACCGTATTGCTGTCCAGGTATTGGGGGTGCGTGTTCAAGAAGTACCAGGGCTCTCGCTGGATCGTTACCTTGATGAGGTAGATCTTCCCGATTTAATTCGCCGTAACAACTCACGCATCAATGGGCTGCGAATCAAGCTGAAAGGCGATACCTATCTTGCTGATATAGCTCCCCTGCACACCGAAGACACGAATGTAGATTCATTAGCCGGAGCGGTTGTGACGTTACATCGTGCTGACCGCATCGGTGCCCGTATTTATCAAGTACAGCGCCAAGAGCTGCGTGGCTTTGAAGCCATCTTTCAATCGAGTTCGCGATTGGAGGCCGTGATCAACGAGGCGCGTCGCATGGCGCCATTGGATGCACCGCTACTGATTATGGGTGAAACGGGAACCGGGAAAGAGCTGGTGGCCAGGGCCTGTCATTTGGCCAGCCCCCGTGGGCAAGCGCCGTTCGTGGTGCTTAGTTGTGCTGGGCTTCCTGAATCAATGGCCGAAACAGAGCTTTTCGGTTACGCACCCGGTGCCTTCGAGGGCGCTCGCCCGGAAGGAAAGCTTGGCCTTCTGGAGCTTAATGCAGGCGGTACGGTCTTTCTTGATGAAGTCGGTGAAATGAGCCCTCGGCTGCAGACGAAACTGTTACGCTTCCTTCAGGATGGCGGATTCCGTCGAGTTGGGAGCGACGAAGAAACCTTTCTTGATGTGCGGGTGATCTGCGCCACTCAGCAAAACCTACCTCAGCTATGTAGTGAAGGTCTGTTTCGGCTAGATCTTTATCACCGTCTCAATGTGCTCTCTCTACAGGTGCCCCCTTTGCGCGAATGCCTGGACGGCATCGAAGACTTGGCGGCCTATGTGCTTGATCGTGCGGCGCGTCAGATAGGCTGTCCTTTACCGGAGCTTTCGACTGCTGCGTTGGAAAAAATAACCGGCTACGACTGGCCGGGTAATGTGCGTCAGTTGGAAAATGTGCTGTTTCAGGCGGTGTCATTATGCGAAGAGACGGCCATTCAGCCAGCGCATTTGCGCCTTCCGCAGAGCGAAGTGTCGCCTGCGCTTACTGGCATTCCCTTAGAGGGAAGCTTGAGCGACATGTTAGGGGAGGTGGAAAGAAATATCTTAAGTACGTTGTATCAACAGTATCCTTCCAGCCGCCAGTTAGGAAAGCGGTTGGGCGTTTCGCACACCACTATTGCCAATAAGCTCAAGCGTTACGGCATTTGTGCTCAAGAAGATTCTTAAAAAGTCCCATGGCAGGTGAATTAACTGTCACGATTTGTTTACGGGGTGTCAGAAAAACGCAACGGCAAGACCCCAGCCCTCGGCATATCCTCTTACGCGTAACGATTAGTTTACAGTTGAGACTCGCTTATGTGGGTAGCATCGCGCTCAATGTGATGTGACCCCATTCCTGCCCTATCGCTATCCCCATAGACTCTTTATAGATTGCTCTTTATGACTGGTTGATCACAGTTGGTTGGCTTTTATAAGTAGCTAATCGCTCTTAAGTAGCTGTTCTAGCTGCTCATAAATAAATAGCCTAAAAAACAATATAAATTTATAAGGTTTCCCAATGACAACGACAAATACGCCTCCCAATACGCTGTGGCTGGGCCGCTGGGGATTTGTACTGGCAGCCACTGGTTCTGCAGTGGGACTCGGTAATATCTGGAAGTTTCCTTACATCACGGGCGAGTTCGGGGGTGGCGCTTTCGTGCTGGTCTACCTGGCCTGCATATTGGCGGTAGGCGTCCCCATCATGATGGCTGAAATCAGTTTTGGCCGCCGCGGGCGAGGAAGCCCGGTTGACGCTATCCGTCGGGTGGTGCATGAGTCGGGCCATGGTAGTTTTTGGTCGATCTTTGGCTGGATGGCCATGCTCTGTGGTTTCATGATTCTGTCGTTCTACGTCGTAGTCGCTGGCTGGTCATTTTCCTATCTGTGGAAAATGCTGAGCGGCGGACTGGCCGGTAATAACGTCGATGACATGGCGGCAATTTTCGCCGCTAATAATGCCAACCCTTTCACGCTAGGTGCTTGGAGTACGCTAGTGACGGTGCTGACCATGTTCATCGTCGGCAAAGGCGTACAGGCTGGCATTGAAAAGAGTGTCAGCTGGATGATGCCAGGCATGGTGATCATGCTGGGTATATTGATCGGCTACGGTGCTTTTTCCGGTGGCTTTGCTGAAGCATGGTCTTTCCTGTTCTCTTTCAATACCGAAGGGTTAAGCAGTGAAGGATTATTAGCAGCGCTGGGGCATGCCTTCTTTACCTTGTCGCTCGCATCGGGTGCGATTCTTACCTACGGCTCTTACCTGCCAGAAGGGCACTCCATCGCGCGCACGACATTCAGCGTGGCCATTGCCGATACCGTTGTTGCACTAATGGCAGGCTTGGCTATTTTCCCGATTATTTTCGCAAACGGAATGAATCCCGGCCAAGGGCCAGGATTGATCTTCATGAGCTTGCCATTGGCCTTCCAAGCGATGCCGTTTGGTACGCTGTTTGGCGTTCTGTTCTTTGTCATGCTGTCGATGGCTGCGCTTACGTCGTCGATTTCGATGATTGAGGCGACAGTCGCCTGGCTTGTTGCAAGCAAAGGGCTGACGCGTAAACGAGCATCGTGGGGTGTGGGTATCGTGCTGTGGTTGGTGAGTACCTTGGCAATGCTGTCATTCAACATGGGCGCGGATTGGACGTTTGCAGGTCGCACTTTCTTCGATTGGCTGGACTACTTGACCTCCCGCTGGATGATGCCGTTAGGCGGTTTGGGTATGGCGCTAATGGCAGGTTTCCTGCTGCGTACTGAAATATTCAGGGCGGAGCTAGGGCTCTCCCGTACCCAGCATGCACTGTGGCTATTTATGGTGCGTTACGTCAGCCCATTAGGCATCGTGTTAATTTTCATTGATACGCTGGGCCTAGCGACACTCCAGATAGGTACTCAGTGGCCGTGGTTGCTAGCACTGCTGGTGCTGATCACCGTGGTAGGAGAGTTCGCTAGCCCGCGATTACGTCAACCGGCTTCCTGAAGCTTTTCAGGAACAAGTGCTCAATAGATCTGAATAGAGAGATTGAAGCGCTCCCATCCACAGATGGGGGCGCTTTACGTTAGAGGGATACAATGAGCCGGTTTGCCTGCTGCAAGTTGCCTTGCCACTTCCTGCTCAAAGTGTGGTTCTAGCGGTTTCTCCAGGTCATTGACGAGTGCATTAAGCGTAGCGCCTGCTTCCTGCTTTAAGTTGTGGGCTAACGTTGCGGTTGACGTTACATAGCAGCGTTTTGTTAGCGAATCGGAATAGCGGTCTCTTCTTTGATATTACGTAGCACGAAATTGGAATTGACCTGGGAAATGCCATCCAAGGTGAAGAGTTTCTCATTCAGAAAGCGGTCATAAGCCGCCATGTCTTCGATAACCACTCGCAGAACGAAATCCGCGTTGCCGGTAGTGGCATAGCACTGCAGCACTTCTGGGTATTGCAGGATGCGGTTTTCGAACTCGACGGTGTTGTCGATGTGGTGGCGAACCAACGTCACCATCACCAATGCCGACAGTGGCTGGCCCACCAGGCTGGGTTCCACCAACGCCGCAAAGCGGCGGATCACGCCACTATCTTCCAAAGCCTTTACACGTCGCCAGCAGGCGGCGGGGGATAGCCCGATCTGTTCGGCGAGCTCATTGTTGGTAATGCGCCCCTGTTGCTGAAGCAGGGTAAGAATGCGCTGATCATGCCTGTCTAAGGTGATTAGTTTGGTCGCTTCTTTCTTCATAGTGCCATTTCATTTGTTTGTGGTTTGTTGAATATCATTGCGTTAAATCTCAAAAAATGAAAGTAATGATCAATAACCAGGCTTTTGAAGAGTGAATTAGCAAGCACCTTTAGTGCGCTCTTGGCTAGACTCAAGCGTATTACAACCATAACTCTTCAACCGTACTGGTGAACTCCCATGACAACCCCCTCGATCGCTGAGCAGGCGGGTTCTATTGCCCAGCCTCTCGATATTGCACTCGATGACAATCTTCTCGATGACTATGCGCTGGCCGATCGCTATACCCGCGGAGAAGGCCGTGTCTTTCTCACCGGCACCCAGGCATTGGTGCGTATCGCCTTACGCCAAGCCGAGCTTGATTGCCACAATGGCCGCCACACGGCAGGACTCATCAGCGGCTATCGAGGCTCGCCCTTAGGCGGTGTAGACCAAGAGATCTGGCGGGCGAAAGCCGCCATGGAAGAGCACCACATCGATTTTGTCCCTGCTATAAACGAAGACCTTGCCGCCACCATGATGCTGGGTTGCCAGCAAGTCGAGACAGACCCCGATAAGCAAGTAGATGGCGTGTTTGGCATGTGGTACGGCAAGGGGCCTGGCGTTGATCGCGCGGGCGATGCCTTAAAGCACGGTAATGCCTACGGTAGCTCGCCGACTGGCGGTGTGCTGGTGGTCGCCGGGGATGACCATGGGTGTGTGTCGTCCTCCATGCCACACCAGTCTGATGTCGCCTTTATGGCGTGGTTCATGCCGGTAGTGAGCCCTGCATCATTGGCGGAATATGAACGCTTTGGGCTTTGGGGCTATGCACTTTCACGCTTCTCGGGTTGCTGGGTGGGTTTCAAAGCCGTTTCTGAAACCGTAGAGAGTGGCGCGTCGGTGGACGTGCCTCCCTTGCCAGAATATGTAACGCCCGATTTCGATATGCCGGAAGGCGGGCTGCACTACCGCTGGCCCGATCTGCCGGGGCCACAGCTTGAGACTCGCCTTGAGCACAAGCTGGCTGCCGTTCAGGCGTTTGCCACGGCCAATCCGATTGATCAGTATCTATTTCGCCAGGAACAGGCGACTTTTGGGCTAGTCACCACAGGCAAGGGCCATCTGGATTTACTTGAAGCGCTGCGTTTGTTGGGGCTGGATGAAGCCAAACTGCGTGATCTAGGGATTGAGATATATAAGGTCGGGATGGTGTGGCCGCTTCATCGCCCTGGCATCCTTGAGTTTATTCATGGCAAGCGCGAGGTGCTGGTCATTGAAGAAAAGCGCGGCATTATCGAAAGCCAGCTGAAGGAGTACATGTCGGAACCCGATCATCCAGGCGAGGTCATCGTGACCGGCAAGCAAGATGAAACCGGCAAGCCCTTGATTCCCTTTGTTGGAGAGCTGAGCCCGCGTCTCTTGGCAGGCTTCGTGGCAGAGCGTTTGGAGCGCTTTTTCAAGATTGATTTTAGCGACAAGCTGGCAACCGTTGATGCTTGCCAAGCCGGCGTTAAGGAGCTCGGCGGTGTACGCCGCATGCCCTATTTCTGCTCCGGCTGCCCGCATAATAGCTCGACTAAGGTACCCGAAGGCAGCAAGGTGCTGGCGGGTATCGGATGCCATTTTATGGCTTCGTGGATGGATCGCAGCACCGAATCGTTAATTCAGATGGGTGGCGAAGGTGTTAACTGGGTGGGCAAGAGCCGCTTTACCGGCAATGGCCATATTTTCCAGAACTTAGGCGAAGGCACCTGGTTTCACTCGGGCTCAATGGCCGTGCGCCAGGCAGTGGCTGCCAACGTTAATATTACCTATAAAATTCTGTTCAACGACGCGGTTGCCATGACGGGCGGCCAACCTGTAGATGGGCAAATCAACGTGCCCATGATTGCCCGGCAATCGCTGGATGAGGGCGTTCGCCGAGTCATGGTGGTCAGTGACGAACCGGAGAAGTACCGGGGGCATGAAAAGGAATTCCCTAAAGAGGTTACCTTCCATAGCCGCGAAGAGATGGATACGCTGCAGCGTGAGCTGCGCGAAATTCCAGGCTGTACGGTGTTGATTTATGATCAGGCATGCGCGGCTGAGAAACGTCGTCGGCGCAAGCGCGGTCAGTTGGAAGACCCTGCCCGCCGGGTGTTTATCAACCACCATGTTTGCGAAGGCTGTGGTGATTGTTCCGTACAGTCCAACTGTTTATCGGTGGTGCCTCGCGAGACCGAGCTAGGTCGCAAGCGCAAAATCGACCAGTCCTCCTGTAACAAGGACATGTCCTGCGTCAGTGGTTTTTGTCCCAGCTTTGTCACTGTAGAAGGTGGCGGGCTGCGTAAAGGCCAGGGCGTTGCGGCAGATAATGCCTTTTGGAAACGTATAGCGCATTTGCCTAGTCCTGCTATCGCCCCTTTGAATGCTCCTTATGACCTGCTGGTAGGGGGCGTTGGTGGCACGGGGGTGGTGACCGTCGGGCAACTGATCACCATGGCGGCACACCTGGAAGGCAAGGGCTCCAGCGTGCTCGACTTTATGGGGTTTGCGCAAAAAGGTGGGGCAGTACTGAGCTATGTGCGCTTGGCATCTCAGCCCAGTGAGCTTAATCAGGTACGTATCGAAGCGGGGCAGGCCGATGCGATGATCGCTTGCGATATGGTGGTGGCGAGTTCTCAGAAAGCGCTGAATGTGCTGCAGCCGACCACGCGTATTGTGGCGAATCTGGCCGAGCTAGCCACAGCGGATTATGTGCTTTATCGCGATGCGGATATGCAGCCCAGCAAGCGTCTTAACATGTTGCGTGAAGCGGTAGGAGATGAACGCTTTGCTTCTCTAGATGCCAATCGCCTAGCTGAACAGCTGCTAGGGGATACCGTATTCTCCAATATGATGATGCTCGGGTTTGCCTGGCAGCAAGGGCTGGTGCCGCTTTCTGAGCCTGCGCTGCAGCGTGCTCTAGAACTCAATGGCGTCGCAGTGGAAAAGAACCGCCAAGCATTTGCCTGGGGGCGCTTGGCAGCGGTGGAACCCGATTACCTCCAGCAGCACCTGGATAAGATGCCACTGTCCGCGAATGCCACACTGGACGAAGTGGTAGCGCGTAATCGTCGCCACCTGGAGCGCTATCAGAACCGAGCCTGGGCTGAACGTTACGTGACCCAGGTGACTAAAGTGCGTGAAGCAGAAACAGCGCTAAAATGTGGCCAATCACTGAGTGAGGCCGTTGCTCATCAGCTCTATCGTTTGATGGCGTATAAAGATGAGTATGAAGTGGCGCGACTTTACACCCAGAGCGATTTTCTAGATGAGATCAAAGCAACGTTTTCTGGTGATTACCAGTTAACCTTCCACTTGGCGCCGCCGCTTATAGGTGGTCGTAAGGATGCTCAGGGGCGTCCAGTGAAGCGCCGCTTCGGCCCCTGGATGCTGAAGGCAATGGGCGCGTTGGCAAAGATGCGCGGTTTGCGCAACACGGCTCTCGATCCTTTCCGCTTCAGCGCCGACCGCAAGCTCGACCGCGCCTTATTGGCTGATTACGAGCAGCTTATCGATGAGTTAGTGGCTCGTCTTGATGGCACTAATCATGGGACTACCTTGGCGCTGGCTAAGCTGCCGGAAGAGATTCGTGGCTTCGGGCCAGTTCGCGAAGCAGCTGCCGAGAAAGCCAACGAGCGCCGCGAGACGTTGCTGGTGGAGCTACGCGAAGGTCACTCGAAGACCATCGCTGTGGAAGCCGCTTGAGTTGACTCATATAGGTAAGAACAGGCCACGTAATGCGTGGCCTTTTGCTATGCATCTATACAACGACCCACTAAGCCTCTTTTCGGCGGCGTACCAGCAGCCAGTGGCTTAGCAAGGCGAGTAGCCCCATCAGCCCGATCGTCAAGGCCATGGTGCGCGAGCTGCCGTCGTGGAATTGCCCGACTAATCCACCTACCACAGCGGCAATTGTCATTTGCAGAAAACCAAACAAGGAAGATGCCGCGCCTGCACATTGAGGGTTGGGCGCCAGTGCACCGGCCATTGTTTGTGGCATCAAAATGCCCACCCCCAGCATAAACACTATATGGGGGCCCACCACCGCCCAGGGGTGATGGACGCCAACGGCAGCCAAGCCCGCCATGACGAGGCCCCCAGTTGCGCAGATTACGGTGCCCAGGGTAATGAGGCGATCACGACCCAAGCGGTGGCTATATCGGCCGCTGACCAGCGTCCCGACGAAGAAGCCCGCGACAATCAGCGTGAACAGCACGCCATAAAGGGTAGGGGCGACGCCCATGTACTCGATGAGCACAAAAGATGAGCCAGAAAGGTACGCGAATAACCCGGAGAACGCGGCAGCATTCACCAAGGTGTAGCCAATAAAGGCACGCTGAGTCAGTAGTAAGCGAAAGTTAGCCAGTACGGATTTCGGGTGGATCGATTGCCGCCGCTCCTTCGCCAACGGCTCGGGCAGCATAAGTATCAGCACCGCCAGCATCACTGCCGCGTAGAGCACCAGCACCACGAACACCGATTCCCAGCCAAAAAACAGCAGTAACCCCGCGCCTACCACAGGGGCCAGAGCAGGGGCGAGCGCCATGGTACTTGCCATATAGGCGAGGATACGTCCGGCCTCGATGGGGCCATGAATATCACGTACCGCTGCCCGTGCTAATACCGGTCCAGCAGCACCGCCGAAGGCCTGCAAAAAGCGGCCTGCCAGTAACCACTCGACGCTAGGCGCCCAGGCACACAGTAGGCTCGCAGCGAGAAACAGCGATAACCCTGCGATCATCACCGGGCGGCGGCCAAAGCGATCAGAGATTGGCCCGCACAATAGTTGGGCCAGAGCGAATCCAGCCATATAGAGGCTAAGGGTCAGCTGTATTCGGTCTGGGCCAGTATTCAGCGCTTCTGCCATGGCGGGCATGGCTGGCAAGTACATATCCGTCGCCAGCGGGCCGAGCGCAGTCACTGCAGCCAGGGCCACGACGGTGGCGGTAGAGGGCAGCTTTAGCACCCCTTAACTCCTTATGGTTGGACGTGATGCCCCTTCGGACACGAGGCGGGCGCCTTCCCGAATGGAAAGACGCCCGCTTATGTTAGCCTGCTTAGTATAGCTTGACTTAGCTGGCGTCAGGCTGCACCTCTGGTGCTGCCTTTTCGAAGGCTGGCAGTGAACGACAATTGGCAGCGATACGCTGAATCGTCGGATAGGCTGACAAATCACACTCGAAACGTTCCGCGTTGTACACCTGGGGAATCAGGCATATATCCGCAAGCGTAGGGGTATCGCCATGGCAAAAATCTCCACTGCTGGGGGCATTGGAGAGCGTTGCTTCCAGGGCGGTGAAACCTTCGGCAATCCAGTGGTGGTACCAGGCTAGCTTAGCCGCTTCATCCGCTCCCATTTCTCTCACTAGATACTTGAGTATCCTCAGGTTGTTGAGTGGGTGAATCTCGCAGGCCACCGACTGAGCGAGCGCACGAACCCGCGCCCGCTCTAACGCGTTAACCGGCAGCAGGGCGGGCTCTGGGTGTACCTCATCGAGATACTCACAGATCGCCAGTGACTGGTTAACCACCGAGCTATCGTCCAACACCAGGCTAGGCACCAGCCCCTGAGGGTTACGCGCCAGATGTTCTCCACCTCGTTGCTCGCCTTTCACCAGATTGACCGGGATCTGGTCGTAATCCAGTCCCTTAAGGTTTAAGGCAATACGCACCCGGTAAGCAGCCGACGAGCGAAAATAGCCGTAAAGCGTCGTCATGTTGCCTTCCTTTATTTGGGCTGGTACTGCACTACTTGCTGATCGATCGTACCAAATATGTTGTTGCCATCGCGGTCAAACATCTCGATACGAACCCGGTCGCCAAAGCGCATAAAGGGAGTTTTTACCTGACCGTACAGTATCTGCTCCACCATACGCACTTCGGCCAAACAGCTATAGCCTACGCCGCCGTCAGCTACTGGCTTTCCAGGGCCGCCATTGGGGTCTGGGTTGGAAACAGTGCCTGAGCCAATGACGGCACCTGCGCCGAGATAACGGGTCTTCGCCGCATGGGCCACCAGCTGTGGGAAGTTAAAAATCATATCTGGCCCGGCTTCTGGCTCGCCAAACTTCTCGCCATTCAAGTGCACCGTAAGCGGCAGGTGCACCTTACCGTCCTGCCAGGCATCGCCCAGCTCATCGGGGGTCACCGCAATGGGCGAGAACGAAGAGGCGGGCTTGGCTTGGAAAAAGCCGAAGCCCTTTGCGAGCTCGCCGGGAATCAGACCACGCAGACTCACGTCGTTGACCAGCATCACAAGCTTAATGTGCTTAATAGCTTCCTCGGGGGATACTGCCATCGGCACGTCACCCGTAATGACCGCGATTTCACCTTCAAAGTCGATGCCATGCTCTTCGCTCACCGCCTCGATATCGTCGGTGGGTGCCAAGAAGCAGTCGCTACCGCCCTGATACATGAGCGGGTCTGTCCAGAAGGTTTCAGGCATCTCGGCATTGCGCGCCTGGCGTACCAGCTGTACATGGTTCAGATAGGCGGAGCCGTCAGCCCACTGATAGGCACGCGGTAAAGGGGAGTGCAGCGCACTCTGATCAAGCTTAAACGCGTTTTCAGCACCACCTTTATTAAGCTGAGCATAGCGCTCTTCAAGCTGAGGGCTAACCGCTTCCCAGTTCTCGAGGGCAGCCTGAAGTGTGGGAGCAATATCAACGGCGCTCACAGCGCGGGAGAGGTCACGCGAGACGATGATGAGTTCTCCGTCGCGGCCCTGCTTAAGTGTTGCCAGTTTCATAGTGATTCAATCCTTGTCGTCAGGGTGGTATAGGGTTCAGGGCTGGCTTGGGTTGAAGTGGGAGCGCAGCGTCGACCAAACATCCACATAGTCACGTTGACGGAAATCAGCATTCAGAGCCGCAGGGGTTGGGTGAAAGAAGTAGCGGCTCTCAAACATGAAGGCCAGTGTATCGCCTATGAAGTGGGGCTTAAGCTCAGCGTTGGAGGCTTTTTCAAATGTCTCAGCATCGGGGCCGTGGGGCGACATTGAGTTATGTAGGCTGGCGCCACCAGGTGTGAAGCCTTCAGCTTTAGCATCGTACTCGCCATGAATAAGCCCCATAAACTCGCTCATTAGATTGCGATGGAACCAGGGTGGCCTAAAGGTGTTCTCGGCAACCATCCAGCGCGGTGGGAAAATGACAAAATCAAGATTCGCCATTCCCGGCGTATCGGAGGGGGACGACAAGACGGTGAAGATTGACGGATCCGGATGATCGAAGCTAACCGTATTGATGGTATTAAAATTAGCCAGATTATATTTATAAGGCGCGCAGTTGCCGTGCCACGCCACCACATCTAACGGCGAGTGGTTTAGTTTTGTCTCCCAGAAACGACCAGAGAACTTAGCCACTAAGCGGTAGTCGCCCTCCAGGTCTTCGTAGGCGGCCACAGGACTTTGGAAGTCACGTGGGTTGGCTAAACCGTTAGACCCGATGGGGCCGAGGCCTGGTAGCTCTAAGGGACTACCGTAGTTCTCGCAAATATATCCCCGCACAGCATCAACGCCCTGAGCTCTGCGTACTTGGAATTTTACACCGCGTGGAATAACGGCAATTTCACCATTATCGATCTCGATGTCACCAAACTCGGTACGTAGACGAATGGCGCCCAGTTGCGGAACAAACAGCAGCTCTCCGTCAGCGTTGTAGAAAAACCGCTCGGTCATGTCTTCATTAAAGGTGTAGACATGCACGCCTACGCCAGCCTGGGTACCCGCATCGCCGTTGACGGCAATGGTAAATAAGCCGTCGATAAAATCAGTCGGCTCACTCGGTAGAGAAACGGGATCCCAGCGCATCTGGTTAGGATCCGCCGCTGGCTTGTCTAACGGGGCCGTGTGTACGTTGTTATTTTCTAGTGGCTGGTAAGCGCTCTGAACGACAGAAGGGCGAATGCGGTAAAGCCAACTGCGAAAGTTTTGATGACGTGGCGCTGTGAATGCGGAACCGGTTAGTTGTTCAGCGTACAAGCCATAAGCACAGCGTTGAGGTGAGTTTTGCCCAATCGGCAGTGCACCCGGCAGCGCTTCGGTTGAAAAGTGATTATGAAATCCATTTTGATATTTCAATTGTTCATTCATTGTTAAGACCTGCTTTATTGGAACGTTATTTTGATAAAGCTATATTTTGATAAAGCTATATTTTGATAAAACTGTATGTTGATAAACCAAGGGGCGCGGCTATTGATCGCCATCACCAACCGCATGGGAAATCGCTTCTTCAAGCACGGTTTGATCGCCGATGTGATTAGCAAGTAAGAGAATCAGGCGTGCATTGATGCGCTCGCTCTCTGTTTCGCTGCGGTCGCGATGTAGCGCCGTGAGCGCAGCGTAAAAGGCGTCTGGATCAGTGAAGTTCGAATTCAGCTCAAGCCTTGGCATGGCAGCTTTCCTGGAAGGTAGTGTCAGCGGCACCCGCAAGATAAACGCCCAGCGCGCGGTCTAATGCGTCGTCAACCTTGCGGGCAGTGATGGAGTGCCAGCGAGCAGCAATATGCTGATCAGGGCGAATAAGGTACCCGCCACCTGATTTCAGGCCGTATCGTTGCGCCACTAGCCCCTTTGCATCGTCCACGACGGTCGTGCGCGGCAAAGCACTAAGCTCATCCGGTGCTGGGCCAACGACCACCAGGCTTAAATCAGTGCGACGGCCTAACAGCTCTTTCAACGGCGCGGCAAGCGTGTCGGTGTGTCCATCCTCAAAGCGGCCGTCGAGTAACAACACAAAGCCATCGCCAAATTGATTGAGTAGCCAGGTGTTCTCTTCTCTCAATCGAATGGGAGCGTCCTTGGCCGGGCTGCCGGGGCGCAGTTCTCTCGGGCCACCATTAACATCGGGTGTATTGAGCGGTGAGGTGTCATAGCGGCAGGGCATGGAAAGGCGACCGCTGTTGACCAGGCTACGTGCGAAGGCATGTTTCTCAGCCAGCTCCAGCGTCACATCTCGGAACACTTGGCTGATATGGCTCTTCGGGGTAATAAAATCAGTGGCGCGGGTCGAGTTAAGGATGTTCTCTGCCGCGCCATGCTGGCGCTCAGTGTTGTAGGTGGACAAAAGCGTTTTTGGCGCCTGCTGTTTGAGAACGCGGGCTAGTTTCCACACTAAATTATCCACACCCTGTAGGGCACCATTGGCGCCCCTGGCGCCAAAGGGGGATACCTGATGAGCCGCGTCACCTATGAATATCACGCTATGGTGAATGAAATTATCCATCTTACGGCAGCGGAAGGTGTAGACACTGGCCCACTCAAGCTCGAACTCCACGTCTTGGCCAAGCATTGCCTGAACTCGTGGGCGAATGTTCTCTTCTTTCTTTTCTTCTTCCGGGTCAGCATCACATCCTAATTGAAAGTCGATACGCCACACATTGTCCGGTTCTTTGTGCAGCAGGACTGACTGATTGGGATGAAAGGGCGGGTCAAACCAAAACCAGCGTTCTGTAGGGAAGTCGGCCTTCATCACCACATCAGCAATCAGGAATCTGTCCTGAAATACTTGGCCTTTGCACTCAAGGCCCAGTATGTCTCGGATTCGGCTGTTAGCTCCATCCGAGACGAGGAGGTAGTCACAAGTCAGCTGGTAATCACCGTCTTGGGTAGAGACCTTGATGGCGGAGCACTCAGGCTGAGCATCGACATCAATGACCTTATGTTTCCAACGAAGGTCAATTTGCTCTGGAAAGTCGTGAGTGCGGTTGACCAGAAACTCTTCAAAGTAATACTGCTGTAAGTTAATAAAGGCGGACATACGGTGGCCGTCTTCTGGCAGCAGGTTGAAGTCATAGACCTCGCGATCCTGGAAGAAGACGCGACCGTGCTGCCAGGTGACGCCTTTTGCAAGCATCGGCTCGACGCAACCCAGGCGGTCTACAATTTCCAGCGAACGTTTAGCAAAACACAGGGCCCGCGACCCCACGCTAACGGTGTTGTTATCGTCCAGAAGAATCGAATTAACGCCTTGGTGAGCCAAGTCGATGGCGGCGGCGAGGCCGCTAGGTCCCGCTCCGACAATCACTACCGGATAGTGGCGAACTTCTTGAATATCGAGTTCAGGCGGGCGCCGATAAGGATAGACAGGATTTTTATAGGTTGTTGGCATCTATTTGCTTCCGTTCAGCGTCGGGTGCGTGACACCCGACTGCTGGGCATGATCAGTGGGTGTCACTGGTGGCACTTACTGATTTTCGACGGCGTCCTGTAGCGAGTGCCACATAGCGGTATCGCGTTCTGCCGTCCAGATGCGGGGATCCGGGTACTCGCCGCCTGCTTCGTCGTAGCAGCGAGTGATATCGAAAGGCACACAGTGATCGAAGATGACCCAGTGACCATACTTCAGCTTAAGTACCGCGTAGGTCTCGGCGTAACACTCGGAGAGAGACTTGCCCGCCGCCTTGCCCGCTTTAACACTTCCATACATATCATTTAGGAAGTCGCGAGTGCCCTGAATGGCTTCCTGGCACTGTTCGGCAGTTTGCAGTGCATCACCGCGGCCGGGCACCAGCTTTTGGGGCTGCATGGATTGCAGGCGATCAAGCGTGGCAGGCCAGTCCTCGTGGTAAGCGTCACCGGTGTAAGGGGTGGCGCCATACTCAACGAGGTCACCGGAAAACATTACTTTTTCCTTCGGCAGCCAGACGACGGTATCGCCCTTGGTATGTCCGCGGCCAAGGTGGATGATCTGTACCTCACGCTCACCCATGTAAACCGTCAGCTTCTCTTGAAAAACTATGTTTGGCCAGGTTAAGCCAGGCACAGAGTCCACACCCTTGAACAGGCGAGGGAAACGACCGACTTCTGACTCATAGTCTTGCTGACCACGCTCGTTGATCAGGTCATAAGTGTTCTGGCTAGCGTAGATATTCTCTGCATCGTACGCGGAAGCGCCGAGAACACGCACGGCATGGTAATGGGTCATTACCACATGCTTAATCGGTAGGTCAGTCACTTCGCGGATACGGCGGATGACATCCTGAGCCATGACGGGCGTTGCCTGGGTGTCGATAACCATCACGCTGTCATCGCCAATCACGATGCCCGTATTGGGGTCACCTTCAGCAGTGTAAGCATAGAGCCCTTCTGCCAGCTTGGTGAAGCTGATCTTCTTCTCTTCGGTATCGGCATGGGACGCGAATTTCTTGCTCATGATATCTCCGGTGCTATCAGGGTGATTCAGGTATTCATTGAATTGTTGTGTGCTTGAAGGATAGTTTCTAATGAAACTAAATGTCCAATGTTTCATGGACGAATCACCCTGTCTTTTGCATCGTATTGACGATAATTCTTAATAAATCAGGTGATTATTGCAAATTAATACTTAAGTATAATAAATAAAATCGTGAAATTAGTTGCAAGGGAGAGTGTCTGTCGGCACTGTTCCACCTTATGATAGGTGCATTGCTGGAGCCTACATTCCCAGCTATCGTGCGGATTTTGGTCATCACCACTTCTGATAAACGGTGGCTTTAGGAGAAACAAAATGACGATGGATAAAGCAGACGGCGATGTGTCACTGGAATCTTCAGCCAGGGTAGAGCTGGATCTCAACCAATTTTTACCCTATCAGCTTAACCGTTTAGCTGACCGAATCAGCCAGGCGTTAGAGAAGCTTTATGCCGAGTCTTATGAACTCAATATTGCCCAGTGGCGTGTGCTTGCCTGGCTTAGCCACTGTGATGATTTAACCGCTAAGAAGGTCTGCGCTTACACCAATATGGATAAGGCTCGCGTGTCTCGCGCTATTCAGTCACTGGAAGACCGTGGACTGATAAGCCGCACGCCCTCACAGCAGGATCAGCGACTACATGACTTGCAACTGACGGACGCCGGACAAGCGCTACTCAATAAGTTAGTGCCCGAAGCCCAGGCGTGGGAGGCCGGCCTGGTGTCGACCCTGAGCGTTGGTGAATATCGTGATCTGCTTAATACAATGCGCAAGCTTGAACGGCAACTGGAGAGAATTGGCTAGAGGCTTGATGCTGGGAAGTCGAGCCCAGGTGACAAATCGCATTTTTGCCGGTGGTGTGTCGTTAGTGTATTGATAGATAAGATTTGTGTAACAAAAGAATGGGCGAAAAATAGCCCCATATAGCCATTGATAGTCACTCGAAGAAACAATGCTTTTGGTGTAAGTGGTTGTAGTTTAAGTTAATAATGTAAATTAATACTTAAGTATTAGAATCTATTAGTTGATGGATCGTTGCATGATCCACGTATCTAAAGGCATTGTGATAAATAACGTGATTCGTATAATTTCTATATTTTAATAATAAAGTATCACGTTAGGCGCAATGAGTGATTAACTAGCAATCTCACCCACCGCACGCATGGCTTATCAACATCATTCAACAAAAACGATGAGCGCTTTACCCAGTTCGTGACGACCAGAGGAAAGAGAAGTGAATAAAACAACAAACCTGATGATCGGCGCTATTGCCGCCGCAACGCTGAGCACCTCCGCCTTTGCACAAACGACAATCACCGTGAGTACCTGGGCTGGTCCCAATCACGGCATCAACACCATGGTATGGCCAACGTGGAAAGCGTGGATTGAAGAAGCCACTGACGGGCGCGTGACCGTTGACGTTGTGCACGACCTCGGACCTCCCGCCTCCCAGATGGAGATGGTCGCCGACGGCATTGCTGATGCTACTTGGGTATTCCATGGCTATAACGCAGGGCGTTTTCTGGCCACTCAGTTACCCGAATTTCCTACCTTTGAAGACTTCTCCTCGGAGAACGCCTCTGCTGCTTATTGGCATACGCATCAGGAGCATTTAGCCCAAGCTGATGAACATCGCGGCGTTGATGTGGTGGCTGCGGGGGTACATGGCCCGGGTTGGATCTTTAGTCGTGAGCAGTACCAAACTCTTGCTGATTTAGAGAACGAGCGCATTCGCGTCGGCGGCGGGGTCATGGGAGATCTCTCTAATGCCCTGAACCTGACCGGCGTGGCTCTACCGCCAACCGGGGTCTATGAAGCTGGCTCTCAGGGCGTTATTGATGGCGCTATGCTGGTGCCGGAAGGCCTTAGAAGCTTTCGGGTAGCCGAGGTATTTCCCTATACCTTGACGGTGGATGGGGGCTTTTATCGAGGCAGCTTCACCATTGTAGTGAATCCGAGTATCTGGGATGAGATGTCTGCAGAAGATCGTGCCGCTGTGGAAGACGTCTCGGGTGAGCGGTTATCGCGACTGTTTGGCTACATGATGGATGTATCCGATGAGCGGGGCGTCGAGTTCGCCGAAGAGCAGGGTCATACCTTTACAGCCCTTGGCGACGAAGATCTAGAGACGCTGCGCGGTATCAGTAATGACCTGGTTGACACCTGGTCCGAGAACGTAAGTGAACGGGGTGTCGATGCGCAGGCTGCGCTCGATTACTTCCACCAACAGCTTGAAGAAGCTGCTACACAAGAGAGCGTGGCATCCTTAGTGCCACAATCATAATTACCCTTCGCCAAGTGGAGGGCGACTATGCAGATCCTGACGTCTCGCTGGTCAAATGTCGGTAGGGTCATGCAGCTGGCGCTGGAGGGGGTGGCGGGTGCCACCCTCTTTGCCTTGATGCTGCTGACGACTGCTGATGTAGTAGGCCGTTATTTCTTTAATTTACCTATCCTTGGAACCGTCGAGTTGACCCAGCAGATGCTGGCTGCTGTGGTGTTCTTGTCACTGCCAGTAGCATGCTGGCGTGAAGAGCACGTTAGCGTGGATCTCTTGGATGCCATATTCCCTGTGCGCTGGATATGGCTGCGCCAGATGATCGTCAACTTAATTATCGCCGTGGCTTTATGGGTGATCGCTACACGGGTTTGGGCACTGGGCGTGCGTGCTTTCGAGTGGGGCGATGTCACTGAGTTTCTACGCATTCCCGATGGTTACCTTATTTACCTGATTGCCATCATGCTGTTTCTTTCCGCTCTACTCACCCTCGGTCGAGCGGTGAGCTACCTCCTAGAAGGCGTGGGTGTGATTAAGTGCGGTGGCCCAGTCAGCCAGGGAGATAAGCATGATTGAAGCACTTTATGGGTTTGCAGCGTTGTTGATATTGGTATTCCTGCGCATGCCTCTGGCTTTTGCCATGGGGATCGTGGGTTTTGTGGGCTTCTACTACCTGACCGGTAACTGGAACGCGGCTGAAGCCATGGCGTCGCGCCGGGTGGTCGACACCGCTAGGGACTACGGTCTATCGGTGATACCACTGTTTATCTTGATGGGTAATTTGGTGTCCCATGCTGGGCTCTCTGATGCGCTATTCCGGGCCTCCAATGGTTTTCTTGGACACCGTAAGGGCGGTCAGGCGATGGCCACCATCGTGGCTTGTGGTGGTTTTAGTGCTATTTGTGGGTCGAGTCTTGCGACCTGCGCCACTATGGGGCGTGTTGCCATGCCCCAGATGCGCAAGTACGGCTACAAGGACTCGCTGGCGGCAGCCTCCATTGCAGCGGGCGGAACCCTTGGGATACTGATTCCTCCCAGCGTGATGCTGGTGATCTACGGCATCATTACTGAGACCAGTATCCGTGAACTGTTTGCAGCGGGCTTTATTCCCGGCATGCTGGGCATTGTGATGTATCTCGGCGCGGTTAAGTGGGTTCTGTGGCGTGATCCCAGCGCTGGGCCAGCGGCCGAAAAAGCACCCTGGAACGAGCGCCTTGCGGCCCTAAAAAATGTGGGGAGTACCCTGGCGCTGTTCGTATTGGTTATCGGCGGCATCTATTTGGGTATATTCACCCCAACCGAAGCGGCGGGTATTGGCGCAATGGGCGCCTTTGTGATTGCGCTGCTCAAGCGTGCTTTGACGCCGACTATACTCATGAATGTCCTGATGGACACTGTGCGAACAACAGCGATGCTGTTTGCGGTGGTGTTGACGGCGCTAATCTTTGCTAATTTCATTAACCGCGCGGGGCTTCCCAATGACCTCCTGGCGTTGGTCACCGGGCTGAACGTGGCCCCCTTCGTGGTTATTCTCGTCATCTTGGCCATTTACGTACTGCTAGGCTGTGTATTCGAAAGCATGTCCATGATGCTGCTGACCGTGCCAGTCTTCTTCCCGGTCGTGGCGGGGCTTGGCTATGATTTGGTGTGGTTCGGTATTCTGGTGGTTATCGTCATTGAGATCAGTTTGATAACGCCTCCTGTCGGTATGAACGTGTTCGTACTGCGTGCCGTATTACCGGACGTATCGACAGGCACTATCTTCCGCGGCGTCACCCCTTTCTGGGTCGCCGGTACCATACGCGCACTACTGGTGCTTATATTCCCAGCGATCGTTCTTTTCCTGCCGCAGTTACTGTATTAAAACTACACTATTAATACGGTTCTATTAACGTCCTTGCTAAACAAACGGATGACAGGGTTAAGTGCCCTGTCATCCGTTTTTTTGTATTACATTTTTGTCTGGTTGTATCGGCTGGGACGTTACTGCCGCTTCGCGACCAGCGTTAAAATGTCGTAGCTGGCGACCAGTTCATCATGTTGATTGGTCACCGCTACGTCCCACATCACCACGCCTTGTGGGTGCCCATCGGGAGAAGTTCGGCCCTGATCAATCTTGCGCTTGCAGGTTAGGCGGGCGCGGATAGTGTCGCCGACCAACACAGGTGTAATAAAGCGCAGTGTATCCAGGCCGTAGTTAGCCAGTACGGGGCCTTCGCCTGGGTAAACGAATAGACCCGCAGCGGCAGACAGCACAAAGTAGCCGTGGGCAATGCGCTGGCCGAACTGGGTCTCTTTGGCGGCAATGTCGTCGAAGTGCATATAGAAGTGGTCGCCGGAAAGGCAGCCAAAATTGACGATGTCGGCTTCAGTGACGGTGCGGCGGTGGGTTAACAGTGACTCCCCAACCTGCAGGTCGTCGAAATAGCGGCGGAACGGGTGGACGTCAGTCTCGATCACCTTGGCGCCACGCACATATTCCTTTGTGACTGCCGCGAGCATGCTCGGAGAGCCCTGGATGGCGGTGCGCTGTAGATAGTGGTGAACCGCACGAATGCCGCCGAGTTCCTCGCCACCGCCTGCGCGGCCGGGCCCGCCATGCTTGAGCATCGGTAGCGGAGAGCCGTGGCCAGTGGATTCCTTTGACGCCTGAGCATCCAGAATCTGCAGGCGGCCGTGCTGGGCGGCCAGAATGGGGATCATTTCAGCCGCAATGGCAGGGGCTTTCGTGGTCAGCGTGGTCACTAAGCTGCCCTTGCCCTTGGCGGCGATGGTCAGGGCTTCGTCGATGCCGCTGTAGGGCATTAGCGTCGCGACGGGGCCAAAGGCTTCAATGTCGTGAGCGCCGCCGTCGTTCAACGGGTTACGATTGATCAGCAAGTGGGGAGTAATGAAGGCGCCGTTTTCAACACCCTGGCCGAAAGGCTTAAAGCTGCCGTCTCTGCCGAAGACGCACTCACTGGTCTCTAGCAGTTGTTCAATTGCGTGGTTAACGTCTCTCAATTGGTCACGGGAAGAGAGCGCGCCCATGCGTACGCCTTCTTCATGAGGATCACCGACCACAATGTTGGCAAGCCGCGACTTAAGTGTGTTCGCCAATGCATCCAGATGCTCGGCAGGCACTAAAATTCGGCGGATCGCGGTACATTTCTGACCTGCCTTGGCGGTCATCTCCTTGACCACTTCTTTGGCAAAGATTTCGAACTCTTCGTCTTCCGGGCTAACATCCGGGGCCATGATGGCGCTGTTGAGCGAGTCCGCCTCGGCGTTGAACGGGATGCTCTTCGCCATGATGTTAGGGTGGCTTTTTAATTTGAGAGCGGTGTTTGCCGAACCGGTAAAGGTGACAAAGTCCTGCTCTTCCAGGTGATCCAGTAAATCACCGGCCCCGCCGATAACCAGTTGCAGCGCCCCTTCCGGCAGAAGGCCTGAGTCGTTGATGACACGCACGGCTGCTTCGGTCAGGTAGCTAGTGGCGGTTGCCGGTTTGAAGATACACGGCATGCCTGCCAAAAAGGCAGGCGCGAACTTCTCCAGCATGCCCCATATGGGAAAGTTAAACGCATTGATGTGCACAGAGACGCCGCGGCGGGGCACCAGAATATGGGTGCCATTGAAGTGGTTATCCTTACCTAGTTGGGTCACCGGGCCTTCATGGGCCACATTGCCGGAGGGCAGTTCTTTGCGGCCCGTGGAGGCGTAGGTAAATAGGGTGCCGAAACCGCCGTCGATGTCGATCCAGGAGTCGGCCTTGGTGCAGCCAGTGTGGTGAGAGATGGCATAGAGCTCACGCTTACGCTCTTGGATATAGGCGGCCAGCGCTTTAAGGATGGCGGCCCGTTGCTGGAAATCCAGTGCCAGCATATTTTTCACACCGGTGTTGCGGGCATACGCCACCGCTTCACGGAAGTTGATCTCTTCTTGGTGGGTATGCGCAACGGTTGTGCCGTTAATGGCGCTAATAAGCGCTTTGGATTCGGTCTTTCCGAACCACTGGCCTGCGATGTAACTCTGTAAAACTGACATTGCGTACTCTCCCGCAAAACATAGACTAAGCCGACGCGTTCGCCGGCTTGGAAGTAGGTGGGTTAGGGTTTATACCTCGTCATAGTCAAGCACCACCCTGTCGCTGATCGGATAGCACTGGCAGGACAGCACGTAGCCGGCATCGATTTCGTAATCTTCCAGGGCGTAATTGGCGTCCATTTCCACCTCGCCTTCGATGACTTTGGACTTGCAGGTGGAGCACACGCCAGCCTTGCATGAGAAAGGTATATCGGCCCCGTGCTCGTTACCCGCGTCCAGGATGCTCTGGGTATTGCGGGGCAGGTCGTATTCAATGGTGCGGCCGTCGATGATCACTTTAATGTGCGAGGTTTCAGCTTTCAGCTGAGCCGCTTTCGTCGCCTGGCGGCGCTTGGTGCCTGCCGTCGGTAGCCCAGTAGTGAACAGCTCGAAGTGCACTTTTTCCTTCGGCATTCCATGTTGGGTCAGAACACCACGCACGATCTCGGTCATTTCGTGCGGGCCACAGATAAACGCGGCGTCGAGCTTGGATACGTCTACCCAACGGTCAAATAGGGCGTTGCATTTGTCGGCGTCGATCCGGCCGTTGTAAAGATCGATTTCCTGTTGTTCGCGGCTGAACACGTAAATGATGTTGAGGCGTTCCAGGTAGCGATCCTTGAGATCCTGAAGGCGTTCGCGAAACAGCGTGCCCGTGGTGGAACGATTGCCATAGATTAAGGTAAAGCGGCTCTTTGGCTCGCTCTCCAGGGTGGTGGAAACAATCGACATAATGGGCGTGACACCACTGCCAGCGGTCACCGCCAAATAGTGCCCTTCACGGCTGGGGTCGAGCGGCACGAAGAACTTGCCCTGGGGCGGCATTACTTCCATGCGGTCACCGGGCTGCAAGTGCTGGTTGGCAAAGGTGGAAAAACTGCCGCCCGGCACCAGCTTGACGGCGACTCTTAGCTCATGTTCGTGGACACCGGTGCAAATCGAGTAGGAACGACGGACATCCTCACCTTCGATGTCGCGACGTAGAGTCAGGTACTGCCCTTGGGTAAAGCGAAAGGCGTCCAGCAGGTCATCGGGAACGTCGAAAGCAATGGAAACGGCATCATGGGTTTCCTTGCGAACATCCTTGACGGTCAGGGCGTGAAATCGGCTCATGGGAAATGGTCTCGTCGTTTTACAGACACTTGAAATAATCGAAAGGCTCCAGGCAATCGCGACAGCGGTAGAGCGCCTTGCAAGCCGTAGAGCCGAATTCGCTGACGCGTTCGGTCGCGTTGCTGCCACATAAAGGGCAGGGCACTACCGGGTCAGACTGGCCGGTTAGGCTACGTTTGCTAGCACTTTCTACCGGTGGTGCGATGCCGTAGGCGCGCAATTTTTCGCGCCCGGCTTCGGTTAACCAATCGGTGGTCCAGGCGGGGGACAGGCGGCGCTGAATTAGCGGGTCTGAGTAGCCAGCGGCCACCAGCGCTTCATGGATATGCTGTTCGATAACTTCTGTGGCCGGGCAGCCGGAGTATGTTGGGGTCACATTGACCACCAGCCGTCCATCAAGCCAAGCGATATCGCGCACAATGCCCAGCTCAACCACACTGACCACAGGCACTTCCGGGTCGGGCACTTCCTGTAGTACAGCCAGCACGGCGTTGATATCGCCTTCGTCACCGGCTGGCGGCAGTCCGCTGCGGTCGCTGCCGATCAAGTCGCTGGAGGGCCAATTATCGCTAAGCGCAGATGGATAGTTACCAGACAGTCGCATCGGGATATGCCCTCGGCAGGTATTGCATTTCCGCCAATAAAAAGCCCAGGTGCTCGGTGTGATGGCCGACTTTACCGCCGGTATACATCCAGGCGTCGTAAGAAGGCCGCTCCAGCGTGGCTTCTTCAAGCACCTCTTCCACGGTGGCTTTCCAGTGGGCGGCAATGGTTTCCGGGTCAGGCGCGATGCCGGCCTCTATCATGGCCTGATCAATCTCGTCGACCTGTAATAGCTCACCGGTAAACTGCCAGAGGTTGTTGAGCGCGCGCTGCATACGGGTGTGGCTCTCCTCTGTGCCATCACCCAGGCGAATAACCCATTCAGAGGAGCGACGTAGGTGGTACGTTGCTTCCTTAAGCGACTTGGCGGCCACTTCAGCAATGCGTGGGTCGCTGGAGTGAGACAGCCCGTCAAGCAGGTGGACGTGCCATGCATCGAACAGGAACTGGCGCCCCATGATGTCGGCGAAGTCACCGTTGGGCTGTTCAACGAGCAACAGGTTGCGAAAATCCTGGGCATCGCGGCGAAAGGCTAAATAGTCGGCATCATGGCCCTGGCCTTCCAGGTAAGCAGTCATCAGCTCAGCAGCATAGCCAAGCCAGTTGCGTGCCTGTCCGAACAGATCAAGACCCACGTTCATTAAGGCCAGTTCCTCTTCCAGCGCTGGTGCCTTGCCGCACAGTTGTGCGTGGCGCTGGCCGAGTACTAAGGCGTTGTCGCCAAGGCGCAGTAGGTAATCAATCAACGGGGTTTGTGTTTTTTGAGCTGTGTTTTTCTGAGCCGAGCTTCGATGAGATATGTTTTGCATCGCTACCTCCCTTACATGTGGCCGACTTCTTTCGGCAGTTTGTAGAAGGATGCGTGGCGATAGACCTTATCGTTAGACGGGTCGAACAGCGGCTCTTTCTCATCGGGAGACGAGGCGGTGATTTCGCTGGCCGGAACCACCCAGATGCTCACCCCTTCATTGCGACGGGTGTACAGCTCACGGGCGTTTTCGATTGCCATGCGGCGATCGGCTGCGTGCACACTGCCGACGTGCTTGTGATTAAGGCCGTGTTTGCTGCGTATAAAAACTTCGAAGAGGGGCCAGTCAGCCATGAGGAAAGCCTCTGTGGTCAAAGGAGCCCCGCGCTGCAGGGCTCTCGATTGTTTTAAGAATCAGGCTGCTCGGTGTTGACGCTTGGCGGCGTGGGCCACGGCGGCTTCACGTACCCAGGCGCCGTTATCGATGGCGCTGCGGCGTGCTTCGATGCGCTCGCGGTTGCAGGGGCCGTTACCCTTCACTACGTCGAAAAATTCCTGCCAATCGATTTCACCGAACTCGTAGTGGCCGGTCTCTTGGTTATATTTGAGATCCGGATCAGGGGCGGTGCAGCCCAGCAGCTCTAGCTGCGGTACGGTTTGGTCGAGGAAGCGCTGGCGCAGCTCATCGTTGCTGTGGCGCTTGATCTTCCAGGCCATCGACTGAGCGCTGTTGGGAGAATTTTCGTCGGACGGGCCGAACATCATTAGCGAGGGCCACCAGAAGCGGTTAATGGAGTCCTGCACCATGGCTTTCTGGTCGTCGGTACCCTCTTGCATCATGGTCAACAGAATCTGATACCCCTGGCGCTGGTGGAAGCTCTCTTCCTTACATACGCGAATCATGGCGCGTGCATAGGGCCCGTAAGAGGTGCGCTGTAGCGGTACCTGATTGACGATGGCAGCGCCATCGACCAGCCAGCCGATCGTGCCCATATCCGCCCAGTTGAGCGTCGGGTAATTGAAGATGCTGGAGTACTTGGCGCGGCCATCGTGGAGTTTGTCGATCTCTTCGTCACGGTCGGCACCCAGGGTTTCCATAGAGCTATAGAGGTACAGGCCGTGACCTGCCTCATCCTGAATTTTGGCCATTAGCTGCAGCTTGCGCTTGAGGGTTGGTGCCCGTGTCAGCCAGTTGCCTTCCGGCAGCATGCCGACGATTTCTGAGTGGGCGTGTTGCGAGATCTGGCGGATCAAGGTCTTGCGGTAGGCGTCCGGCATCCAGTTCTTGGGTTCTATTTTAATTTCATCATTGATGCGCTCCTGGAACTGGCGTTCCTCAGGGCTCATCTCATCAAGCGTTTTGAGTTTGTTAGAACCGGTTTCAACGAGCTGCGCGTACATAGAGACCTCCGCGGCGTCGGCATATCAGGGAGTGTGGCTTATCTTTCCTAAAGTATAGTGACACGAAATATTTTATCAATAAGTATTTTTGTGTGTCACTTTAAGACTTTATGATAACGTATGAATCCAAGGCTATTGGTTTATAAAGGAAAAATCGCTAATTATAAATGATTCTTGATGTGCCGATTTTTCTAGCTAAAGTTGACTGTTTAGGCGCATAAAAGCCCCTTAAAGGAGTTTTTTAAAGGGCTTTGCCTGACAAGAGGGGGGTGGCGCTAAACGGCGGCTAGGCGCTAGAGAGGCTGAATCAGCGAAGATCTTTTACCCGCCTAGCCTTACCCATCGAGCGCATAACACTTTCTACCGGGCACACCTCGACCTGGGTGCTGATACCAATGTGCGTCTTGATGGCATGCTGGAGCTGTAGCGCGGCTTCTTCACAAGCTACGGGGTCGCGGGCGATGTCATGATGATTCGCCTCTACACGAACAAGCACCATGTCCATATTGCCTTGGCGGCTGACTTCGATCTCGTAGTGGGGAGAAAGCGACGCGATCTTGAGCAGTTGTTCTTCGATCTGGGTGGGGAACACATTCACCCCGCGAATGATCAGCATCTCGTCGCTGCGGCCAGTGATTTTGTCGATGCGTCGCATGGGGCGCGCGGTGCCCGGTAGTAGGCGGGTCAGGTCACGGGTGCGGTAGCGAATCACCGGTAGGCCTTCTTTGGTCAAGGTGGTGAACACCAGCTCGCCGTATTCACCGTCGGGTAGCACTTCACCGCTGACCGGGTCGATGATCTCGGGGTAGAAATGATCTTCCCAGATGGTCGGGCCATCTTTGGTCTCCAGGCACTCCATGCCTACGCCCGGGCCCATTACCTCAGAGAGACCGTAAATATCGAGGGCGTCGATGCCCAGGCGCTGCTCTAAGGCCGTGCGCATGCTGTCGGTCCAGGGTTCGGCACCGAAAATGCCGGTGCGAAGGGGCAGCGTGCGCGGGTCGATGCCCTGGCGATCCATCTCGTCCGCGATGTTGAGCATATACGAGGGGGTGACCATGATGATGTCCGGCTCGAAATCACGGATCAATTGAACCTGTTTCTCGGTCTGGCCACCCGACATGGGGATCACCGCGCAACCCAGGCGCTCGGCGCCGTAATGCGCGCCCAGCCCACCGGTGAACAGGCCGTAACCGTAGGCCACATGCACCTTGTCGTTGCGGCTGCCGCCAGCGGCGCGGATCGAGCGCGCCATCACATCAGACCACACATCAATATCGCTCTGGGTGTAGCCCACCACCGTCGGTTGCCCGGTGGTACCGCTGGAGGCATGGATGCGAACGATCTCGCTCATCGGCGTGGCCAACATGCCGAACGGGTAGTTGTCGCGCAAATCGGCCTTGGTGGTAAAAGGCAGTTTGGCGAGATCCGCCAGTGTCTGGATATCGTCGGGATGCACCCCAGCCTTGGCGAAAGACTGGCGGTAGAAGGGCACATTGTCGTAGGCGTGCTTCAGGCTCCACTTCAGGCGCTTGACCTGAGTGTCGCGCAGCTCGTCGACGCTGGCGGTTTCCAGGGGATCGAGAGTCGCGGTGTTGATACGCGTTGCGGGCTGATTCATCAGGGGGCTCCGATCAAGCTAGTTGTTATTGGACTAATTTCTAAATGCGCCATGGGCGATGAAATGGCTTTAGTAATGGGCTTATAAGCGCTCAATGATCAGCGCCTCTTTCATTGGTTATCTCCAGCGGCGGTGTCTTCCAGGCGGCGTACGCTGCCGCGAATTTTGTAGGAACGCCCGCGGAACAAGGCAACGGTATCGCCGTGCTGATTGCGCAACGTAATGTCGTAAATGCCGGTACGCCCGCGGCGGCTGCGCTCTTCGGCGGTGGCGGTGATCTCGTCGCCCAGCTGGCCGGGGCCGAGATAGTCGATACTGCAACCGGAAGCTACTGTGGCTTCGTCGTAGCTGTTGCAGGCAAACGCGAAGGCTGAGTCAGCCAGGGCAAACAGAAATCCGCCATGGCAGTTGCCGTGCCCCTGCACCATGTCCTGACGCACGGTCATGGTCAGTTCGGCGAAGCCGGGAGCCACGCGAGTAATGCGCATCCCCAGCCCTTGGCTGGCATGGTCGCGGGAAAACATTGCCGCGGCGCAGGCTTCCGCCAGTTGCTGCGGGGTCAGTTGGGAATCATGCATGGAAGCTTTCCTCGTATAGGGCTTCGAGCCGAGCAAACACCTGACGCTTGGCCCCAAGGTTCTCGACGATAGCCTCGATAACCAAACGGCTATCGGTCAAGGCATTAATGGCGCCTGTGCTGATGATGCTAATAGTGGCGGTAGAGAGAATGGCTGGCATATCACTCTCCCTTGAAGGTGGGGCGACGTTTTTCCATAAAAGCGCTAACGCCTTCGCGGTAATCTTCGCTGCGCCCAGCAAGGCGCTGAAGGTCGCGTTCCAGGTCGAGCTGTTCGTTGAAACTGTTATCGCTGCTGGCATGCAGGGCGCGCTTAATCAGCGCTAGGCCATGGGTTGGTTGAGTGGCCAGGTGGCGAGCCATGCTCATGGCTTCTTCTTGAAGCGCCTCATCGTCGACGCAGCGCCAGATCATGCCCCACTGTTCGGCGGTCTCGGCGGGGAGCTTGTCGCCCAGCATCGCCAGGCCCTTGGCGCGAGCCATGCCCACTAAATTAGGCAATGTCCAGGTACCGCCAGAGTCTGGAATCAAACCGATCTTACAGAAGGCCTGAATAAAGCTTGCCGAGCGCGCGGCCAATACGATGTCGCAGGCCAGGGCGATGTTGGCACCGGCACCTGCGGCCACGCCGTTCACCGCACAAATGGTCGGGAACGGCATGTCTTTAAGGGCGCGCAGCATGGGGTTGTAACGTTTCTCAAGCGACTCGCCGAGGTCGGGGGCTTCTGCGCCGGGCGCGACGCTACGGTCGGAAAGATCCTGGCCGGCGCAGAAGCCTCGACCGCTGCCGGTCAGCAGCAAAGCGCGAACGCTTGAGTCTTGGCGCACGGCTTTTAGCACCTTGCGCATCTCGGCATGCATTTCGGTATTGAAGCTGTTCAAGCTTTCGGGGCGGTTCAGCGTGATGCAGGCGACGCCGTCTTCCACGCTGTAAAGCAGGGGCGCTTGGCTCATGGGTAATGTCCTTGTGTCAGTGCCCTTGAAAAGTGGCAGGTCGTTTTTATTGGAAGGCGCATGCCCTTTTCGCGGTCGGCGGTGCCCGCCAGTGACCGTTCGGCCTGTGATCCACAGGATGAATCTCTGCCGAGTATAGATTTATTTTGATACACATCAATATTATATGGGTGATTATAATGTGTCGCTTATTGGTGTTGTTGGTAGTTTGTTATTTATTAACAATAACTTGTGTGACTTTTTTGCGAATATAAGATAATTGTTAGACGATGGTATAAAAAAACCAAGGTCGTCTAAGAACTGACTTATAGCCAGGGTAAATCGAGTTTTTAGATAGCGATGTTCCAATTCCTAAGTAGTCGGTGACAGGTAAAGTGTTTGATGTTTTGTTACGTAAAATATAATCTTTGTTTATATGACGTATCGAAAAGAGAGTGAGCACAGGAGCGCCCCATGACGCAATCAGCGCAGCAAAGGCGTGATAACCCTAGGTGGCTACACAACTGATGAGGCAGGGGCCGAACAGTTCGAAGAGCGGGCGATGGGGGCAGCACCCCACACGGCCAATCAAACTAACGGAGAGTGTTATGCCTTACTATCGACTTGAAGGGGTGACGCCGGTGGTACACCCGACCGCCTATGTCCATCCTACTGCGGTGTTAATTGGCGACGTAATCGTGGGCCCCAACTGTTATGTAGGCCCCGGCGCGGTGATGCGTGGTGATTTCGGGCGGCTGGTGCTGGAAGAGGGATCTAACCTTCAGGATACCTGTGTGATGCACGGCTTCCCAGGCTGCGTCACCAAGGTTGAGAAGGATGGCCATATCGGCCATGGCGCGGTACTGCATGGCTGCGTGATTGGGCGTGATGCCATGGTCGGCATGAATGCCGTGGTGATGGACGGCGCCAACATTGCCGAACGATCTATCGTTGCGGCGGCAGCGTTCGTTAAGGCGGGCTTCGAGTGTGAGCCCCAGTCACTTGTGATGGGGGCACCCGCAAAGGTTAAGCGCGCGCTGAGTGATGAAGAGTTCGACTGGAAACAGCAGGGTACCCAGGAGTATCAGCGCTTAGTGGGCCGTTGTCGGGACAGCCTGGAGCCCTGTGAACCGCTGGCAGAACTCGATGCTGACCGTCCAACCTTGCTGGCTGGTGATACTCAGCCCAAGCAGCAGACCTTAGCATAGCGTGGCAAGGCGATGCTGTTGGTATGGCTCGCTATCACAACCACATCACTCCCCCCTGGCGGGCCATCCCCCAACCCCAGCCATGGGTCGATGGCCCCAGGAGGCCTTTGTGATCGCCCCTGAAGGTGAAGAGATTCATTGTCACGAACACGGCCGGATCAACGTCTAGTTCCTCTGGGGCCGCTACGCTGCACTAGACGACACCGCTAGCTGCTGTGCGTGCGTCCTGGGCGGCAGCCCCAGGTTCAGGCAGAGGCACCGCAGCCCCATAACCCCCCCCTTGAGAGCCAAGTCTCAGACCTGAGTCGGTCGGAAAATCCGGGTGCCGCCACGTTCAATGTTGACCAAATTCGAAGAGGCAAAGTGTTTCAAGACCATACGCGACTGTCGCAACTTGGGGCACCGATTGTCGCTTGCTGGCCAAGCATCTAAAAAACTCGGGCAAGCAAATCACTTCAACCACATGAATAAAAAGAAGTTGTTGATAGTCGGCGCGGTCAATGCAAGTTGAATGGCACTGGCACATACCTTCGATGTTCGCCCGCGAAGACAACTGCAGACGAACATCACGACAACAATAATGCGTGGAGAACTCTCCGTGATGAGACATGCACTTCCCTCAGGGCTCTGTAGCCTAGCCCTGCTGCTGCCTACTGGCATCGTCTTGGCCTCTGCTGGCAGCGAGGCCGTCGACAGGTACTGTTCAGGCTGCCACCAGACCCAAAGTGGCCCCCAGAGCTGGAGCCGCATTAGTGCACAGCGCAAGACCCCGGAAGGTTGGGACATGACGATCGCGCGCATGCAGACCATGCACGGCCTGGAGCTGCCCCTGGAGGCGCGCCGGGATATCGTCAAGTTCCTCGCCGATACCCGCGGCCTGGCCCCTGAGGAGAGCGCGCCCCAACGTGAGCTGATCGAGCGACGCCTCAACCGTATCGAGTCTTTCGATCATCCCAGCTACCAGGAGATGTGTGCCCGCTGTCATACTGGCGGCCGCGCCCAACTGCAGCGCCGTCCCCAGGAAGAGTGGGAGAGACTGGTGCACTTCCATGTGGGCCAGTTCCAGACCATTGAGTACCAGGCCATGGCACGGGATCGTGACTGGTTCGATCTCGCCCTGAACGAGATCGCTCCCTGGCTGGCCGAGACTCAAAGTCTCGAAAATGAAGCCTGGGAGTCATGGCAGCAGGCCGAACAGACCTCTCCTGAGGGCGACTGGCAGCTCTGGGGGCACTGGCCCGGAGAAGGCGACTTTTATGCCGACGTGACTATTAACGCCGCTGAAGGCGAGGATGCCTACTCCCTTAGCCTGGACGGCGCTTTCACCAGTGGTCGCCCGCTCAGTGGCGAAGGCCAGGCCATCGTTTATACCGGCTACGAGTGGCGCGCCAACCTGAACCTCAACGGCCGTGATTTCAAGCAGGTGCTGGATCTCTCCGGCGTGCATCCCAGCGGGCGCATCTTCGATGATCATGACGATGCTTTTGGCATGATGGTGGAAATGGTGCCTCACGAAGCGGCCGAGTCTGCTGTGTTGGCCAGCCTGCCCGCCTCGCTCAAGGCCGGCGAGCGCAGCCGGCTGGTGCTGCTGGGCTACGGCCTTGGGGAGGGAGAGATCAATCTGGGGGAGGGCGTCACCGTGCGTAACGTGGTCGAACGTAGCGACATGCGCCTGGTGCTGGACGTTGAGGCCAGCACCGATCTTACGCCCGGCTGGTTGACTATGCAGATTGGCGAGATCAGCGCTGAGAAACTGCTCGCTGGCTACCGCACGGTGGATCGCCTGGAGGTGAGTCCAACGCTGGGGGTGGCTCGCATCGGCAACGATAAGACTCCGCCAGTGAGCGGCGTCTTCACCGCCGCCGGCTATCTGGATGGCGCCGATGAAGCCATCCCGCTGGGTCAGGTACCGGTACGTTGGAGCGTGTCCCCCTGGGACGAGATCGCCGAACGCGACGAGGATGCCAGGTTTGCTGGCATACTGGACGCCGCCACAGGGATCTTCTCGCCGGCCGGGGCCGGGCCCAACCCGCTGCGCCAGTACAATGCCAACAGCGTGGGCAACCTGCGGGTGACCGCCAGTGTGGTGGGGCAGGAGGCGATGCAGGACGAAGCCCAACTGATCGTTACCGTGCAACGCTGGAACAACCCACCGCTTCGCTAGGAGATCACCATGGGAATCTTACAAGCCATACCCGAGAACCTGCATCGGATGGAAGTGGAAGGCCAGCCGCTGTGGTTCCATATCCCCACCACCAGCCTGTTTGCCCCGGATGCCCTCAGCGAGGAGCTGCTGGCTCTGGCCGGGCGAAAGGAGGGGCTCGACAGCGGGGCGCTGCCGGGACATCTGACACATCAGGTCAGCGGCGAAGATATTCAGGAGCGGCTGCTACAGCTCAAAGCGCTGAAGCTGATCACCGATGGAGTCGTCCAGGCCTATAATCCCAGCGTAAAGGTGGAGCAGTTCCCGCTCTCTACCGTGGTGCTCAACGTCAATACCGGCTGCAACCTGAGCTGCAGCTACTGCTATAAGGAAGACCTGGATACCCCCCGGGACGGCAAAAAGATGGATCTGGCCACCGCCCAGGCCTCCATCGAGATGATGCTGCGCGAGGCCCCCCAGCGGGATCGCTACAACATCGTCTTCTTCGGCGGCGAGCCGCTCAGCAACATGCCGTTGATCCGCCAGGTGGTTGACTGGGCCGAGGCGCGCATCCACGGGCTCGGCAAGGCAGTGGATTTCACGCTGACCACCAACGCCACCCTGCTGAATGAGGAGAAAATCGCCTTCTTCGACGCCCATCGTTTTGGACTCACGGTGAGCATGGACGGCCCCAAGGCGATCCACGACAAGAACCGCATTGCGGTCAACGGCCAGGGCACCTACGATCTGGTGGCCAAGCGCATTAAACCGCTGCTGGCCAGCTATCGCTCACGACCGGTGGGGGCCAGGGTGACCCTGACTCGTGGCATCACCGACGTCATCGGCATCCACGACCACCTGGTCAATGAGCTGGGTTTCGCCGAAGCGGGCTTTGCTCCCGTCACCTCTGGTGATATGGCGGCTTACAACCTGACCAGTGAGGAACTCAAACAGGTCTTCGATAGCATGGTCGAGCTTGGTGAGCGTGCTGTAGCGGCCGCCATAGAGGGCCGCGATATCGGCTTCGGCAACTTCAACCAACTGCTCACCGACCTCTGGGAAGGGCGCAGCAAGGCGGTACCCTGCGGCGCAGGCCTAGGATTGGTCTCGGTGGATCATGCGGGCGATGTACACCTCTGTCACCGCTTTACTGGCTCCGAGATGCCTACCTTCGGTAGCGTCCAGGAGGGGCTTGATCACGCTGGTCTCAAGCAGTTTATCGAGGCCAGGAGCGATCGCTCCGAGCGTGGCTGCAGCAACTGTCGGATCCGCAACCTCTGCTCCGGTGGCTGCTACCACGAGAGCTACGCTCGCTATGGCGACCCCATGACCCCCACCTATCACTACTGCGACCTGATGCGCGACTGGGTCGATTTCGGCATTCAGGCCTATGCCCGCATCCTGCGCCATAACCCCGATTTTCTCGACGGCCCCCTGGCCGGGAGGCAAACAGCATGACGAATAACAAGAAGAACTTGACCGCACTGGGGTTGGCCCCCCTCAACCGCAAGGCCCGCGAAATGGAGCGGGCCGCCAGTCCAGAGGCCCTGGAAGAAGTGCAGGCTATGCAGACTATCGCCGGGTGCACTTCCAGCTTCGACCCGGGCTGGGAAGTGGATCCCTTCGGCGGCGTGGCCTCGCTGTGCCAACCGATGGAGGCAGATCTCTATGGCTGCGCTGACCCCTGCTGGTGGCCTGCTCAGGTACCGGACACCATGAACACCTACCCCCACTGGGGGGATGGGGCCGACCGCGCTGAGGATGATTGGCGCAAGTTCGATAGCGTCTATCCGGGAGACGAGAAGTGATGAATACCTCAGAAATGAAGCGGCTCACCCTGCCCCTAATAGGGCTGTTGGCCTTCGCTGCCCAGCCCCTGGTGTTTAATGCTGCTGTCGCCGGTGAAGCCAGCGCTGACGAAGTACGCGAGTATCTGGTAACCATGGCCCGTCCCAACCAGCTCTACGTGATCGACCCGGAGGCCCAGGAAGTGGTGCGCACCTGTGACGTAGAAGGCGACTTCGGCTCCGGCACTCTGCAGCTATCACCGGATGAGCGGATCGCCTATGTGCTGCACAACCGCTGGGAAGACGTGGTGGGCATCGACCTCACCAGTTGTGAGGAAGTCTTCCGTGCCAGCGGCTCAGGCAACTCAATACGCGCTAAATCCATCGCCTCCCTGGCCGTGAGCCCGGACGGTAGCCGACTCTATAGCATCTGGGATCGGGTGCGGCTAGGTATCGACCATTACGAAGTGTTGGAGCCACAGCTGGCGGTCTATGACACGACAGCGGGTCTCGCTGCCGAGCCCCTGACCACCTTCCCGGCACCGCGCCAGGTGACGACCATGGGAGCCGCCGAGGACGGTTATCTCTATCTCGCTGGCGCTGATATCTATCGGGTCGACCCGGAAAGCGGCGAGACTGAGATCGCCATCGCCAACCGGAATTGGGATCGCCCCAGTTTTAGCTCGCCAGATTCCTTAGCCGTGTGGTCTATGGGTGAGGTAACCAACGAGTTCCTGCGCCCCTACACGGTGGCGGAGCATCCCGGCGAGGAGAACGAGGCCTGGCACTGGGGCGTCAGCCGAGTCGACCTAGCCACCGGCGAGACTGAGAACAAGGAGATTGTCCCTTTCGAGTTCATCATCTTCTCCATGGTTTCTGATCCCCGGGAGAGGGACGTCTTTTACGGCGTCTACACCCAACTCAGCAAGCTGGATGCCCGCACCCAAGAGATCGTGGATGTGATCGATCTTGATCATACTTACTACAGCATCAACACTTCCTATGACGGTTCGCGGATTTACCTGGGCGGCGCCTCCAGCGATATCGCCATCTATGATGATGACTTCAATGATCTGGGGCGCATCCGCTTGCCCGGTGATATGAGCACCGCAACGCTGAAGGTGGCACGCTTCTAGGTTGCCGTTACATGATCCTTCTGGCCGGCGCTTGCTAAAGCGACCGGCCCTTTTTGCTGGGGGCAGCCCCTATGAATGATGAATGAAGAGAGCGTCGATGCGTGAGCCTGACTTCACTCGCGACACAGGGGCGCTGCCCTGGGGCTGGCTCTACCGCCCCCTCAAGGCGCGGCGCCTGGCACTGGCCCGGCTGCTGACGCTGAGCCTGGTGGCGACCCTGCTGGCGCTGTTGCCGCCGCTGCTCACCCAGCGGCTGATCGATCACGGCCTGATGCAGGGAGACTTCAACACCGTTGCTACCTACGTTGCCGCCCTGGTGGTGGTGGGACTCGCCGCCCTGGCTCTACAGGGACTAACCCGGCTGCAGCATGTGGCGCTCTCCGCCCGGCTATTGCTGTCGCTGCGCCGCTCCTTGCTGCGCCATCTGCTGCGCCTGGCTCCGGCCCGTTGGCAGGCCCGAGGGCGAGGCGATCTGATGAGTCGTCTCGATGGCGACCTGTCTATCCTCCAGGGGTTCGCCCTGGACGGCCTGCTCAGCGGACTCTCCAACCTGTTAGGGCTGGTGGGAGCGCTGGCCATGATTGGCCTGTTCAGCCCCATGCTGATGGCCCTGGTTGCCGTGTTGGTACCCATCCAGTGGCTGTGGTTGCGCGCCTGGCGCCCGGCCCTGACTCGTCGTCAGCAGGCGCTCCGTGAGCAGAGCGGTGAACTCTCCGGCTTCTGGCAGGATACCCTGGCCCATGGCCCCTGGTTTCAAGGTCAGGCGCTGGAGCCGTCGCGCCTCAATCGCCTCCAGGGGCTTGGCCACGAACAGCTGCGGCGCCTGTTGGCGGTGCGTCAGGTGGGCTTTCTCAGCGACGTGGGCCCCCAACTGATCCTCTCCCTGGCCCGGGCCGGGGTGCTGCTGTTGGGCGGCTATCTGGTGATTCAGGGGAAGTTGCAACTCGGTGAGCTGGTGGCCCTGTTGGCGTATCTCGGTATGGTGATGGCCCCCATCGGCGGCCTGCTGGGACTCTATGGAGGTTGGCAACGGGCCCGGGTCAGCGCTTGCCGCCTGGCCGAGCTCTTCAGTGAGCCCGCCATGCGTGATCCCTACCGCGGCAGCCGTCCTGCCGGGCCTGGTGAGCTTTGCTTGGAGGGGGTGCGTTTCCGCCACCCCGGCCAAGCCGATTGGCTTCTGGATGACATCGATCTCGCGCTTCCGCCGGGCAGCAAGGTGCTGATCGCCGGTCCCTCCGGAGCTGGCAAGAGCAGCCTAATCCGCCTGCTGCTGGGGCTGGAGTCGCCCGAGTCGGGTGAGATTCGTGTCGATGGCGTGCCGCTCGGCGCGCTCTCCCGTCATCACTGGCTCAAGCAGGTTGCCTGGGTGGAGCAACACCCCAGCCTGCTACGCGGTAGCCTGGCCGAGACCCTGCGCGCCCTGGCCCCCGAGGCAAGTGACACCGAACTGATCGATGCGCTTTCCCGCGTTGGACTCGCCGACTGGCTGGATGCCCTGCCAGAAGGGTTAGAGAGCGAGTTGGGCGATTTGGGTGGCAAGGTCTCTGGCGGCCAGCGCTCGCGCCTGGCCCTGGCTCGGGCACTGCTAAAAAAGCCTCGCTTGGTGCTGCTGGACGAGCCCACCGCGGCGCTGGATTCGGCGGCTGCCCGAACCTTCGATGCCCTGCTTGACGAGGTACTGGGGGATACCACCCGGCTGATCATCAGTCACCAGAGCGACCACTTTGGCAATCTTGATGCCTGCTATCGACTCCAGCAAGGGCAGCTGGTCGCGGTGGAGGCGGCGTTATGTCTCTAATATCGGCCCTCAGTCCGACCCTGGGCGTGATCGATAGTGGGGTACCTCCTGGTACGGCCCTAGCGCGTTTCCACTCACCCAGTGGTGCCGACCCCGGGGATCGCCTTGGCCATGGCCGGGCGATCCTCGCCACCCTGGGTCATTATTTGCCGCTGACGCGGCTGGAGATCGCCCTCTACAAGTTATTCGAAGAGCGTCTCACCGCTAACGCCGATGCCCTGGCAGCGGCCTTCGAGTGGCAAGCTGAGGTGCCACCGGCCTGGGTGCTCTGTAGTCTGGGGTTGCCCCGGGCCGATGCGCGGCTGCAGACGGCGGTGGAGAGGCTTCAGGCTGCGGGCACCCGCATCGTCGCTGCCAGCCCGCGTTTTGGGGCGCCGGTCTACCCTGCAGCCTGGCCCGGGGTGATAGCGGTGAGCGGCGCCGCGGGGCTGATGCCGGGCCCTCCCCAACGTGACCAGGATGGCCGCTGGTACGCCTGCGTCTGGGCGGGCCGAGGGCTCTCCGAGGAAGGCCAGGTCTGGCAGCCCTGGCAGGTGGGGCCACCACCGGCAGGAACGCCACCATCGCTGGGTGGGTCAAGTTTCGCCGTCGCTCATGCCCTGGGCTATTGGCTGGCGGAATCGACCGGTGAAGGGGTGGTGATGCCGGAAGAGTGGAGTGCGGGCTCGGGTAGCGTCGGCCAGTCGGGGTGATCGGCCCACCAGCGGGCCACCGCCATGGCAGCGGGGCCAGCGGCCACCAATAGCGCCCGGGCCGCGTCGTGGTCGCCCTCCTGCATGGCCTTGACCAGGGGCGCCAGGGGGATTCCCGCCACTGCCTGGATCCCCAATGGCTGATCCGGGGTAAAAACCAGCTCCCGCTCAGCCAATCGTGTACCGATGATGGCCAGGCCGCGGCCCACTTGTACCCGGGCCCAGGGCTCCGGTAGATGCAGCGGTTGATGATCGGGCCAGTGACAGCGTGCCGTCCAGTAAGGCGCCGGGTCGGTGTCTATCGACTCTTGGTAGGCGGCCTGACGATAGAAGTCGCGGCCAGCCCGGGCGAAGCGCCAGTACTGGGCATCCTGGCGGCGTTGATGGAAGCGCTCCAGGGGAGCAATGCGGGTTTCTTCGAACAGGCTATTGAGAACCGGTGCCAAGCCGTGGGCCGAGGAGAGCGCATTGAAAATGCCCTGTCCAGAGAGGGGGTCGATAGCCATGGCGGCATCCCCCAGGCGCCAGAGGCGCCCCTCTCTCACCCGGGTGCGCCCTAGCAGGCTGGGGCGCTGGTAGTGGTGGCGAATCTTGGCTTGGCCCCAGAGCTGGGTCAGGTCGGGCTGGGCGGCGAGCCAGGCGTCGGGGTCGCAGCGCGCCTGGCATAGCGACGCTTCCGTCAGGGCCAACTGCAGATACTGCTGGCCCTTGAGCCGCGACCACCAGGCCCAGCCGCCGCCGGGCAACGACAGGGCGGCACTGGCGGGGGCGGAGTCGGCGGCCTCGCCGCGTAGGATCCAGGCCGGGGTTGACCAGGGGGCGGCGTCGCGGAACTGGCGCCGCGCCGCCGCCCGACCCCGGGCCTCCACGCCCCAGGAAGCGGTCAGTATGCGACCATCTGCCAAACCAAGGCGAACGTCACTTTTCAGGCTCTCCAGGAACGTGATCCGCGCCTTGATCACCGGGATGCCGGCCTCGTGAAGATCTTCCAGCAGGGCGGCATCGAAGGCCGGGCGCGGCAGCAGCCACTCGGCGTTGGGCGCCCGAATCTCACCACCCCAGATAACCCGCCGCGGCAGGGGCCCCACCGCGCAGGCGGCGGCCCGGTGCAGCCCCAGGCTGTGTAGGGCCTGGAGGCTGCGCCGGGCAATGCCCTCGATGGCCCGGTAGTAGCGGACACGCCCCACCAGGGTGACTCGCCGACCGGCGCGATGCAGCAGCATGGCCAGAGCTGCCCCGGCGGGGCCGCCTCCGGCGATCACTATCTCGCTATCCACGTCTTGGCGCATCAGAAGAAGAATCCCACTAGTAGTTGGGCATAGAAAGCGGTGTCGTCGTCGCCAAGCTGAATACCGCCCTGGGCCGCACTCTTGTTCGGACTGTACCAGCCGAGCAGTGGTGAGACATAGAGCCAATCGATGGGCAGCCACTCGGCATAGAGATTGAACTCACGCCCGCCCATGTCGGGCTGGTTAGTGGTGTCACGGCTGGAGAAGTCGTAAGCCAGAAGTCCCAGGTGCAGGCTCTCATTCAACGAGCCCTCCAGACCCAGCCGCCACACCTCGGTATTGCTATTGAAGGGGCCGGCATAGTTTCCTGCTACCTCGCCCTGGAACCAGGTTCCGTAGCCCCGGGTGAAACCGTAGAAGAGCGGATCCCACTCTTCGGAAAAGCGGCTGTAGCGCAGCGACAGGGTAGGTTGACCGGGTAGCTCGCTGAAAGTCCAGGCCGGCTCTAGTGCCCAGGCGTTCTCACGGGTGTTCTTGCGCTGATGGGCGAGCTCACCGCGCAGGGTCAAGGCCTCGTCCAGCATGCGCTGTTCGAAGCGCAGTCCATAGACATCCATACCATCGCGCTGGGCCAGGAAGTCGTCAGCTTGGGCCTTGTCAACTCCCAGACCCCGCAAATAGGTCGCCTCCACTAATCCACTACCGTGATCGTGGGCCAGGGTGAGAGCGGCCATCTCGGTGCTGGCTTGAGCCGGATTGTCCGACTCGAACCAGGCCACTTGGCTTTGCCAGCCTTCGTGACCCAGGGCTACCATTGCGGTGCGGTCAAAGGCTTGGCGCCCGGCCAGATAGTAGGCGCCGCCGCGATCCAGCTCATCGCCCAGGGAGTTTCCCAGGCTGACCGCATCGCCAGCCACCAGGAAGCCGTCGCCGAGGGTAATTGGCTGGCGTCCAGCGGAAACATCCACGCGCCAGGGCGAACTGGAGTCGCCCTGCGACTCGCTACGGTAGCCGAGAAAGGCGTCCTCCAGATCGAGCTCACGCTCGCTGCCAGAGGTAAAGCCAGCGGCGTCGCCGTCGCCCCAGGTGGCGGTGCCGACGGTGCTAACTCGACCATAGAGGCCATCCGCCTTGGGGGCGAGTTCGGCGCCCAGGGTCAGCACTCCTTCCTGCCAGCGGTGACGCTTCGCCTCGGCGGCCCCGGTGGCATACCCCCGGTCGCTGTGGAAAGTACCGAGCAACGCCTGAATATCGATATTCACGGTGGAGTGGCCGATATCGGCCATCTCGTAGGCCTGAGCGGGGAGTGTGGCGGCCAGCAGCAGTCCGCCTATCGAGCCGGAGAAACGCGAGTTAAAGTTGTTCTTATGCATTGGATATTCCCTTGAAGGAGGAAGGCCAGTCACGATGCCAGGACAGGGCTACATCAAACGATCATCACAACCGATTTCTGCTCTGTGTAATGTTCGATCAGTGAATCGCCGAGCTCGCGGCCAATGCCCGACTGTTTGAAGCCACCGAAGGGCATGCAGGCATCCAGCAGGTTGTGGCCATTGATCCAGACGCTGCCGGACTCAATCTCCGGCACCAGACGATTAACCGCGGCAAGATCGTTGGACCAGATACTCGCGGCCAGCCCATAGGGAGAGTCGTTGGCCAGTAACACCAGTTCTTCCAGCTCGCGGAAGGTCTGTACCACCACTACTGGGCCGAAGATTTCTTCCTGCACGCAGCGGCTCTCCTGGGCCAAGCCGGTGATCACCGTGGGCTCTACGAAGTAGCCCGTTTCGCTGCCCTTACCGCCGCCGGTAACGATGGTGCCGCCGTCGCTGCGTGCCTGCTCGATATACGCCAGTACTCGGTGCTGCTGCTTGGCAGAGACCAGCGGGCCAAGGGTACAAGTGGGTTCCCAACCCGGCGCTAGCGTCAGGCCCTGGGCCTGTTCGGCTAGCTTGGTGACGAAGGCGTCGTGGATCGACTCATGCACATAGATCCGCGATCCGGCGGTACAGACCTGCCCCTGGTTGAAGAAGATCGCCTGAGCTGCTCCGGCAGCGGCTGCCTCAACATCAGCATCGTCTAGTACCATCACCGGTGATTTGCCGCCCAGTTCCAGGGTGGTACGGGTCAGGTTCTCCATGGCGGAATGCCCGATCTGCTTGCCTACGGGGGTCGACCCGGTAAAGGCCACCTTGTTGATACCTGGGTGGCCAGCCAGCGCTGCTCCAGCGGTATGACCCAGACCAGTGACCACGTTGAGAGTGCCGGCCGGGAAGCCCACTTGCTCGGCCAGTTCCGCCAGCAACAGGGCGGTGAGCGGGGTGTCCTCGGCGGGCTTGAGCACGATGCTGCAACCGGCGGCTAGGGCTGGGGCCACCTTCCAGGCTGCCATCAACAGCGGGAAATTCCAGGGGATGATGGCGCCCACGACGCCTATGGGCTCGCGGCGGGTATAAGCGACGATCTGCTTGTCTTCGGGCAGGAAGGGCATGGAGGGGGTCATGCTGCGGCCTTCGATCTTGGTGGCCCAACCCGCGGTATAACGGATGAAGTCGATGGCCAGGGCCACGTCCATATGCCGTGAAAAGGTCACCGGCTTGCCGTTGTCCAGGGTCTCGAGCAGGGCGAAGTCATCGGCGCGGGCCTCCAGAGCGTCGGCGAGATCCAGCAACAGCTTCTCCCGTTGGGAGGGGCGCGACTTGCGCCAGCCACGGAAGGCCTCCCGGGCGGCACTGACCGCGGCGTCGATATCGTTGGCATCGCCCGCCGGAACCCGGCTGATCACCTCGGCGGTGGCGGGATTATAGACATCTAGGGTCTGGCCGCTGGTGGCAGGACGCCACTGGCCGCCGATAAAGAGGGTGTGGCTCTTGTCAAGCCAAGCTTGAATGGCGGTGGAGTGCTGCGTCATGGTTGTGCTCCTGTTAGGCTGATTTATGATTGTTTTGAGAGCGTGCCAGTCATTGCACGCCTCCAATACTCCCTAGCAAGCCCCGTGCCAGCTCAGGGGTACAATATAATCAAAACAAAATCAGCGAGTTGCAGGTCGGTTTTGAAGGTGCTCTGTCGTTGTTCCTGCGTCGTTTTGTCGTCGGACACGACAGCTGTCGCATCCTGGGACAGGTCGCCAACTTCGCGGGGAGAGAACCATGATCTCCAGAGCAGCCCTGAGAACCTCTGATGTGATTCGCCAGGCCCGTGAGCATCTGCTCCGCGGCCAGCAGCTACCGTTAGGCATGCTCGATGCCTGTATCGACCGTTCGTGGCAGCGATGTATGGAGCACGGGCTGCAGCCTGGTACCCGGCCTGAGCTGCCGCGGCTCGATAGTGGCGAACTGCGCACTCAGCGTGAGACGCATCGTCGTCTGATCGAGCTGGCTGATCCCCTGATCAGGCGAGTGGCCGAAGATCTGCGCGGCTGCCAGTTGCTGCTGGCCACCCCAGATGCCACCGTACTCAAGAGCTATGGTCAGCGCTTCGTGCTTAATGATCGCTTTCACATCGGGGCCGGCATCAACCTGGACGAACGCTGGTTCGGTACCAATGCACCGGCCCTGGCGCTCATCGAGCGGGCGCCGGTATTGGTCAAATCCTGCGAGCACTTGCTATTCCCCGACAACCCGGTCTCCTGTGTAGCTGCCCCGCTGTTAGATCTCAACGGTGACTGTCTAGGCTTGATCGATCTTACTTTCGAGGCCGACCACCCCCGCCCCGAAATTTTTCTACGCCGAGTACAGCAGCTCACCGGGGCCCTGGAGCAGCGGCTTTTTTTCCACCACTACCAGCAGCACTGGGTGCTCCAGGTGCACGCATCGCTGGCCGAGCTGGACAGCGTGAGCTGCGGTTTGGTGGCACTGAATGAGACCGGTCTGATCCTGGCGGTTGATTCCCAGGCCGCCCAATGGCTTGGCGAGGCCTCCGCCGCATTAATCGGCCGTCATATTGAAGAGTTATTGGGCAATTCCTGGAAGGAGATCTGTCGCCAATGCGAAAGTTGTTCGGCCTTGCTGGGGCTGCCGCTCACCGGTGGCCAACTGGTGGGGCGACTCAATCCCCCTGACCAGTGGCAGCCAGCGGCTCTGAGCAACGAAGCCTCTGTGGTGCCGGTTTCGCCCGAACCATCCCTCTGCCGTGATCTTGAGGCGCTGGTTGAGGAGTGGCCCATGGCTCTGGCCCGGGAGGCACGCCGGGCTAGTCGGGCGCTGGAAGTAGGCCTGCCAGTACTGCTGCAGGGCAAAACTGGTACCGGAAAAGAGCAATTGGCCCGAGCGCTGCATACCAGCCTTGGTGAGCAGCGGCCCTTCGTGGCACTCAACTGCGCAGCCCTGCCCGAAAGCCTTATCGAGGCAGAACTGTTTGGCTATGGTGAAGGTGCCTTCACCGGCGCCCGTAAGGGGGGCTACAGCGGGCGGCTGGTGCAGGCTAATGGTGGCACTTTGCTGCTCGACGAGATCGGTGACATGCCGCTGGCGCTGCAGGCCCGTCTACTGCGGGTGCTTCAGGAGAGAGTGGTGACGCCGCTGGGCGATCACCGCGAGGTACCTATCGACTGCCGAGTAATAGCCGCTAGCCATCGCGATCTAGAGATCCTGGTGACGGCCGGCGACTTCCGCGAGGATCTCTATTACCGCCTGGCTGGAGTAGTAGTAGAGCTTCCCACGCTGAACGAGCAGGGCGATCTAGCCGGACAGATTCACGAACGTTGGGCATCGCTATGCCGCCGTCATGGCCGCCATTTGGTTTTGGATGAGACCTTGGTAGAGCGTTTGACCGCCTACCTTTGGCCTGGCAACTGGCGGGAACTGGAACACTGCCTGGAAGCGGCTCTGGTGGGAGCCGAACCAGAGTGCCAACGGCTGACCATGGAAGGGCTTTCGCCACGCTGGCAGCGCAAGCTGACTCAGCCCATGGAGAGTGGCGTCGACAGTACGGCCACATCGGAGGGTGTGTGCAATGGCTCCCAGGAGCTGCGCGAAATGGAGCGGGCCCATATGGTGCGCACGCTCGAAGCCCACGACGGCAACATGACTGCCGCCGCCCGGGCGCTAGGCATCAGTCGCTCGACGCTCTATCGACGGTTGGGATGAGCCCCACTGGATGGATGTGACGACTGATTCATCGGGCTCGTTAGGCGTTCAATCCAGCCCGCCGAAGCGCTGGTAGAAGCTGGGGCCAGGGGCGGGTAGTGGGCCCTCGGCGGTTTCCAGATGTTGATCCAACCAGCGTTCTGCACGTTCGTAGAGCAAACGATAAAGGTTGCGGCAGAGCTGATGGGCGTAGCGTCCTTCCCACGCCGTGGGGAGTAGTTCTTCAGGCAGGAGGGGGTCGCGTAATTGAACCTTGCGATACTCGTGAATAAGCAAAGTTCGGGCAATGAAGCACTCTTCTTGGCCCAAATGGTTCTCTGTGTTGAGCGCGTTCCAAAGGGGGCGAAACTTAACCAGAAAACGTTGGTAGAGCTCGGCTAATTCGTCGAGGTTCCAGCTCTCTCTGACCTGGAGACGCAGCGGCTTACTGGTCATGGGCTCCATGGTCTGCGTTTGCATTACAATCGTATCGTCTGCTGCATCTAGTTCTTGCAAAGCCGCCATGGTCTCTGCACATGACAGCGTGGGATGCGCCAGCACACCCTGAGCAAAACTACCAAAGCCTAGCCATTCGAGCTCGTCACGAATCTGCTGGCGCCGGTCTGGGGGAAGCTGTGTCAGCAATACCAATGTCCACTGTCCCGACCAAGCTGGCTGGGTGCCGTGATAGACACGCTTGAAGGCTTGTTCGAAACGACGCCGACCAGGGCCACTCAACCGATAGTAGCTGCGACGACCAATCTTCTCTCCCCGTAGCCAGGTTTCATTGGTCAGCCGGTAAACCGATGTACGCACCAGCCGCTCATTGATACCGATGGGCTCCACCAGTTTCGATAGACTGCCTAACCAAACGGTACCGCCCCGCGGAACGATAGAGTCGCCATAGACGGTAATAATCAATGAACCGGCTCGAATTGGGCGACGCTTTTGGAAGTCATCAATAAGCGTAGCGACGCAGTCTTTAGCTGACGACATGGTGAAAGTTGGTTCCCTTTGCGGTGAGGTTGTCGCTAAAAACGACAGAAAATATGACGAATACAAAAGATTATCGTATCACGTTTTTTTGTCGTTTGGCCTGAGTCGATCCTCTCTTGATAGGAAGTCGCTGCGTCCACTTCCTGGCGTAAGGGCGCCTATGAGCGCTGTAATGCTTTGCCAATTCAGGTTTTAAGGTAACCGTCCAATGTGTACATTATCACTGGAAGAATTGTGAAAAGTACCATGGCTATGACTAATAGCAGGGACGGTGTGTTTAATGCGATAAAGAGCCGCTTAGTTATAGTCTTCCGAAGGGGGTATGTGAAAGCTGAGGGCGCCCTGAATAGGCCCTCTTTATGTGGATTAAGTGGGCGAAGAAAATAGCTGACTTAATCATGAGCTAGCGGAGCCAGCTCACTCTTTATCGCGACTTATCGGTGGAATTGCTTTTCGCGCTCGGGCTGCCAATAAATAGCATCGATGCGGAGTCGTGCTTCGGTATTGTTGGGTAACGGCCATTCGATGATGTCGCCCACTTTAAGGCCGATCAATGCAGCACCAATAGGTGCCATGACCGAAATGCCATCCGCAACGCTTTCCAGGGAGTGCGGATAGACCAAGGTGCGAATCATCTTAAGCCCGCGGGTGAGGTCGGTGAAGCGAACCTGGCTATTCATGCTGACCACGTCATCTGGAATATCCTCCGGATCACAGACTTCACCTCGTGCTAGCTCTTCCTCAAGTAGCTGAGCCACGGCCATGTCTTTCTCGGATGCATTGTCGATCAAGCGCTGGAGGCGTTCGGCATCAAGACGGTTAATAATAATAGCAGGACGTTGTCCCATGATTACTCTCCTTAGAAAGCAATAAGTTTAAACCAATAAAAAACAGCCCTTCCCAATAAAGGAAGGACTGCGTGCTTTTTATAGTATAAGCGATTTATAAAATAAAGACGATCAGGTGACCCCTTGTTCAATCATGGCATCAGCCACCTTTCTGAAACCTGCAATATTGGCGCCTAGTACCAAATTGGTTTTATCACCAAACTCTTCAGCTGTGTCGGCGCACTGGCGGTGAATATTGGCCATAATCTGTTTTAATTTTTGGTCGACTTTCTCCAGTGGCCACTGCTCCATGCTGCTATTTTGTGCCATTTCTAACTGACTGGTAGCAACGCCACCTGCATTGGCCGCCTTGCCGGGCCCATAGGCAGTTTTAGCGTCTAGAAAAAGGTCGACGGCCTCTTTGGTAGAAGGCATGTTGGCCCCTTCACTGATACACTTTATGCCATTAGCGAGCAGAATTTCCGCATCGCTTTCGGTCAGCTCATTCTGCGTCGCGCAGGGGAACGCAACATCGGCTTGAATACGCCATACGGCATTCCCGCCCTGAGGGTAGTCACGGGCAGAAATGTAGTGCGCGTCAGGGTGCTCATGTAAGTAGGCTTCTAAAGAGGTGCGCTGCACTTCTTTGAGCTGTTTGAGTAAGCCTAAATCAATACCGTTTTCATCGTGAATGGTGCCACGTGAATCGCTGCAGGTGACTGGTTTAGCACCCAGTTCGTATAGCTTCTCAATGGTATAGATGGCTACATTGCCAGCGCCGGAAACGAGGCAGGTCTTATCGCGCAGTTCTTCTCCGCGGGCAGCCAGCATGTTTTGTGCAAAGTACACCGCACCGTAGCCGGTGGCCTCTTTACGGCCTAGCGAGCCTCCCCAATTTAGCCCCTTACCTGTTAGCACGCCCTCATAGTGGCCAGTGAGTCGTTTGTACTGGCCAAAGAGATAGCCAATTTCACGCGTACCGACGCCGATATCGCCTGCAGGCACATCGCAGTGAGGACCAATATGGCGGTAGAGCTCGCTCATAAACGCCTGACAAAAGCGCATGATCTCGTTATCTGATTTTCCTTTGGGGTCAAAATCGGCGCCGCCTTTACCGCCGCCGATTGGCAAACCGGTTAACGCATTTTTGAAAATTTGCTCAAAGCCGAGAAATTTGATGGTGCCCGAGGTAACGCTGGGATGGAATCGTAAGCCACCCTTGTAAGGACCAAGGGCAGAGTTGAACTGAACGCGATAGCCTTTGTTGACCCGCACTTTCCCAGCATCATCTACCCAGCTTATCCGGAACATGATTTGTCGTTCGGGCTCGACTATTCGCTCAATAATGCTGTGGTGATGATAGTAATCACTTTGCTCAAGTAGCGGGCGCAGGCATTCGAGCACTTCTTCAGTGGCTTGATAAAATTCTGACTGTGCAGGGCTGCTTTTATTAAGGCGTGTCAGCGTATCGTGAACGTAGGGCATCGGAGCATATCATCATAGTTATTCAACAGAGTATTGGCTGGCCAGAGCGTTAGAATATTTAACTGGCAGCATGCTTCTGTGCATAGCCTATGCCGGTTCGGTATGGGCAAATATGATGGGGGGGTTAGACTAAAGTATGCGTTTGAAAGGTTCGCCTCGCTTATTTTCCACAATCTAATAAACGATGGATAAACGTTTTGAATTGGTTGATATTTTTGTATAGCGTCTAGATAGATGTGCTACCGGCCGGAAACCTGGTCAATCCCCATTTCTTCGCGGCAGCCTTCTATCGAAATAGCTATCAACAGCAGCGTAGACTCTTTTCGAATTATAATTAATTTAATAGAAGCCCTTTATCTATCGCTATAAACTCACTGGCCGCATTTATTAGCGATGCTGCCGTCAGTTGGGGAACGCCATAAACTTCGACTTTTTTGCCATGCTTAGCACGGATTTTTTGGACTAGTAGATCAAAATCACCATCGCCGGATACCAGCACGATCACATCTGCCTGTTCTGCGTACTCCATGGCGTCAAGCGCGATGCCTACATCCCAATCGCCTTTTGCGGAACCGTCTGACCGCTGAATAAAAGGCTTTAACTTCACCTCAAAACCAATCGCCCTGAGTATATTTTGAAACTCTCGCTGCTTTTGGTCACCTCGATCGATGGCATAGCAAACAGCTTTAATAACCTCTCTGTTAGCGGTTACTCGTGCCCAGAATTTGTTGTAATCAAAGTTTTTGCCATATGCTTCGCGCACGGTGTAATAGACGTTTTGAATATCAACAAATACGGCAACGGTGGTCATCAATTCGCCTTTTCAGGAACATATTAGAAGAAGCCGGGTTAGCTAACACCAGTCTAACACTCAGCCGGTTGTCGCCCTTCATCCGTTGGGCGCAAGGCTATAGAAGATCATTTTTGTACAATTATCGGTAGCTTTTGTATGAGTTTTTGATTTTGAATGTCGTCATATGTTGACCTATGCCAACCTCTACCTCGTATGCGCTAATGCGGCTTTGTCTCATTTAGTGAGATGAACTCGTGAATTTGTCTTGTTATGTTTTAGCTCACATAGACAAATAACGATAAACATAATGCCGGTAAATGAAAGCATCACCTCATCAGGCCCTACCACTCTCGTTCATGCCATGCAGATATTGCAGGTTACTGCACGTGGCGGCCACCGGGGTGCAAGTGTAGACGATTATCTGAATGAATTGAGTTTCAGCCGTCCTACTCTCTATCGGTTGTTAAAAGGCCTCAAGCAGCAGGGATTTTTACGTTCTTCTCCCATTCGTGGGCGTTACCTGCTGGGTTATGAGCTGCTGGTGCTTGGCGCCCAAGCGGGAAATGGTGCTGGGTTGCGTGATTTGGCCCGGCCAAGGTTGCTGACACTCGCGCAGCGCTGGGGAGACAGCTTCTATCTGTTCGCTCGCGATGGCGTCAATGCCGTTTGCCTGGAAGTGCAGAACGGCGCTTATCCCGTGGGCAGCTTCGTTAGGGCGACGGGTGGACGTTTGCCGCTAGGCGTTGGCCAAGCGTCGATTGCCTTACTTGCCTACCTGGGGGCTGATGAGCGAAGCGAAATACTCAACCATAACGCTGAGCGTCTGATAGACGAATACTCGATTGCCATCGCTGACATCGAAGCCGAAACTGCCCATCAACTGAAACATGGTTACGCCCGTGGAGTAGAAGGTTCTTTACTTCCGGAATACAGCGGCCTGGCCATTCCTATCCTCGATCATAGCGGCCACCCCCTGGGTGCCATGAGTTGTTCGATGCTCAAATCGCGTATGACGAAGCGCCATAAGCTGGACGTACTCCAAGGCATGCAGGAAGAAGTGGCTGCCATGGTCAATCAGGCCCATGGCCTGCTGTATCTGGATTAACTCTCTATGCCACACACTACGCACCCAAGCCATCAACGCCCTTGCGGCTGGAACGCTTGGCTAACCGAGCGCCAGCCGCGCCCCGCCTTAAGTGGTCAATCTGAGGCAGATGTCGTCATCATCGGGGCTGGTTATACCGGTTTTGCGGCAGCCTCGGCCTGGCAGCAGGCGCGCCCTGAAGACCGCATCAAAATCCTCGAAGCTGACCAGGTAGGTGAAGGGAGTCCAGGGCGTAACTCCGGCTTTATGCTGGAAATTGCTCTAGCCAACGATGCTCGCCCCGAAGAGCTTGAGCGCATGGAGAAGCTGAACGCGTTAAGCCGACAAACCATGGCGTTACTGCGCGAGCGTGTCGAACGCCTAGGCATTGACTGCCAACTCGAGCGTAGCGGCACCTATCGCGCTGCCCGTAGCACGATAGGTCAACGTGCCTTGAGCCAGTATGAGGAGTTTCTGAAAGCTGCCGGTCTGTCTTACCAGACCTTGAACGGCAGCCAACTCGCTGAGCGAATCGGTACGCGCTACTACACACAGGGTATTTATTCACCGGACTGCTATCTCGTCCAGCCTGCAGCATTGATTGTTGGCTTAGCGGATTCATTGGAAGCCGGCATCGAGCTGCATGAGCACTCGCCCGCGACTCAAATAGTGCCAGATGGCAAGAAGTGGCGCGTTACGACACCCGAAGGTGAAGTGACGGCTGGTCAGGTGATTCTGGCCAATAACGCTTTCTCTAGGGCTTTGGGTGCAGACAGTTCGCGGCTAACCGCTATTTATACCTATGCCGCTATTACCGATCCTTTACCGCAGCCCGAGCGCCAACGCATCGCCGAGACGACGTGGGGGCTGCTACCTGCACACCGCTTAGGTTGTACGCTGCGCACCACCGCTGACGGACGTTTGATGATCCGCTCGCGTTACAGCTATGAGCGCGAAGCGGATAACGCCCGTATCGAGGCCGAACTGAAAGCGAGCCTTGAGGCCCGCTACCCCGAACTTACCCCAGTGCGCTTCGACAAGGTTTGGGGAGGTACCACCGGGCTGACTTATAACGGCGCTCCGCTCTGGGGCGAGTTCCAGCCCGGATTATATGTATCAGCGGGGTGCAATGGCGGCGGTATCGTCAAGGGTACCTTTCTGGGTGATGCTTTGGCTCGCCACGCGCTCGGCCAGCCGGTCGAGAATATTGCGTCTTTATTCGGCAAAGCGAGCTGGATGCCGCCCGATCCCGTACGTCGGTTGGGTTTCTACCTGACCAGTGAAATGGAGCGCCGAAAGGCAAAAAACGAAACCTGACTCCACCCACCACTATAAAAAAAGAGAGATGACAATGGATCCTCAAGATCATATAGGGCTGCTGTCCGTCATGCCGGCGGCATTGGCCATCGTGCTGGCATTTGTCACCCGTAATACGGTTTTCTCGCTGGCTGTTGCTTGTTTCGTTGGGGTGATTACCCTGGGCAATGGATTGATGGGGTTTCCGACGCTGCTCAAGGAAACCCTGGGCACCACCAGCTTCTCCTGGATACTGCTGTTGGAGCTATTCATTGGCACGGTGATCGCTTTTTTCCAGCGCACCGGGGCGATTCAGAACTTTACCGCCTGGGTGGAACGTCGTGCCTTATCGCGGGTGCGGGTTCAATTGGTTGCCTGGGTGATGGGCATGTTCGTTTTTTTCAGCGACTACTTCAGCCCTCTGTTTGTCGGCAGCACTATGCGTGGACTGACGGATCGTTACCGGGTCTCGCGGGAAAAGCTGGCGTATATCGCTGACTCCACCTCGGCCCCGGTGAGTGTAATGGTGCCTATCACTGGTTGGGCAGTGTTTATCTCCGGTTTGTTGATCGGCATGGGCCCCATCGAAAATGCTGCCCAGGCGATGGGGGTATTCCTGCATGCCATACCTTTCAATCTCTATGCATGGCTATCGGTGTTGGTGGTCGGGCTGGTGATCGTGGGCGTCATTCCGCTCTTCGGGCCGATGCGTGAAGCTGAGCGTCGGGCTCAGGAAGAGGGCAAAGTGCTACGCGATGGGGCAGAACCGCTGGTGGGTGAGGAACTGACGGAAATTCCGCCTTATGAAGGAGCACGTACCAGCCTGTTTTGGAATTTTTTCGCCCCGGTACTGGTAGTAATCGGCGTTGCGGTGGGCACCTTTATCGTGATGGACTCGGCCAAGACCATGGAGGCATTTCTGGCGGCTTCCGTTTTTCTCGGTATCGTTATGCGCCTTCAGGGCATTCCCTTCAACGACATTATGAAAACCTCGATGGCGGGGATGAAGGGAGTAATGCCAGCCATTATCATTCTGGCGTTAGCCTACTCGTTGAATCAACTTTCCAAAGACATGGGCACGGCCAACTATATCGTCGAAGCCACCGCTGGCTGGCTAACACCTGCTTTGCTCCCGGCCATGACGTTCCTTATTGCCGCCGTTATCGCTTTTTCCACAGGCACTTCATGGGGCACTTTCGCTATCATGATGCCACTCGCCGTGCCGCTCGCCTTTAACTTTAGCGGCGATATGGTTACACCGCTGGTGTATGCCACAGTGGCCGCTGTGGCGGGGGGCGGTGTCTTTGGGGATCACTGCTCACCCTTATCGGATACCTCTGTGCTCGCCTCGACCGGGGCCGCCTCTGATCATATCGACCATATCAAAACGCAAATTCCCTTTGCGCTAGCCGTCGCCTTGCTTTCCCTGGCCATGTATCTGTTGCTCGGCCTTACCCTGTAACCCTCTCCGCCCTGCGATAACAGAGAGAAGGCGTTGTCGTAGGGCTAACACCAATTTGATACTATCCTGCCGGGCGGCGCATCACGATCATCAATATCCTTGGTCTGTCTACTGGTACGCAGCTGGATGCTATGGCAGCAAGTTAGTAAGTCGACCTAGCTGGCTAAATTAATAGAGAGGGAGTGGCGAAAGCCTCGATGGCAGTTCTTAAATAAGCATTGATGGCTTAAACAGTTCCGTACGGTCGATGGATCGACCCGACAGCATGAACTCTCCCATACCCCGGTAGTGCAGCGATGCTTCCTCATCTGCCGAAGGCGCTGCGTGGGCTTTAACGACCTCAAAAATAAACAGGTTGTAGCGTTCAATCATGGCGTCATCGTGCAAGCGGCACTCGAAAGACGCATAGCATTCCTCTATCCGTGGCGCCCCGACCTTTTCTGACTTGCCTGGGGTTAGCTCAAACGCTTTGAACTTGTCGATCTCGCTTCCTGAACAGTTACCGATACCCACGACCTTATCGACAAGTGATGCCGAAGGAATATTGATCACGCATTCACCGCTGTTGCACACCAGCGCATGGGAGTGATTCCCGGCATCAATAACGCAGCCTAGGAGTGAGGGGGAGAACGCCATGACCATGTGCCACCCCATGGTCATGATGTTGGTGTGTTGTTGCCATTGTGATGACACCAGCACAATGGGGCCAGGTTCAAGAAAGTGCCTGACGTTGGAAACAGGAAAGTCCTTCTTTGCTATCGGGTGTGGCATAAATAACCTCCGATTAGATTAGTTAGAAAGTCGGACGGCGCATTAAGGTCATCAATACCCCCGCGCCAATCAAACTACCGGCACCGCAGCGGTGTAGCAGGCGGCGAAACTTGGCGGTCATCAGCTGTCTGCTAGTGGTCGACAGCAGTGTGTAGCCGAGATCTGAGATGACACCGATCACAAGAAACGTAGCAAACAGAATCGCCAACTGGGGCGCCAGAGGTTGGGTTTGGTTAATAAACTGCGGCATGAATGCCATGAAGAATAGAATGCTTTTGGGGTTTAGCAGCGTCACCCAGAATGCTTTTGCGGTGCTTTGCTGAACGTTCACCCCAGAGGCTTCCAGGTCATTCAATTGGCCGGATTCACGCCACATCTTGATGCCTAGATAAAGCAGATAGAGAACCCCTAGCCATTTAACCATGGCGAATAGCTCCGCCGATGCCATCAGCAGCGCGCCTACGCCGGCAAAAGAAAGTGACATTGCCACTAGGTCACCCAAGAAAAAGCCAGGCAACATCGCCAGAGCAGCTTTGCGGCCTTGATTGATACCGGTCACTATCAGTAGAGCAACGGCGGGGCCGGGGGATGCGATGAACAAAAACGAAGCCAACACAAACGATAGCCAAAGCTCAATCGACATAGCGTTAATCTTCCTGTTGTTGAATTATTAACTTTATCTTGCCGTATAGTTGTAAGCCCTGGAACGCCGCGTGGCAATTATGTTCAGTGGTCATTCTCTCGCCTATGTGAGTGAGGGAAGATATGGCTGGTAGTCCTTGGTGGAGGCTTCCGTAAGCCTGAAAGCGGACATTCAACAAAGGCTGCCTGCTTAACTCCACTTATCGTTCTGATGATCACTGGAGATTACCCGCTACCTGTTCAAAATCTGCATTGCTCATCGCGGAAGTTGCGAAGACAATGCTCATAGCGACCTTGTATACATGCAGCCAATGGCAGTGGAGGACTCCGCATGAAAGCGTTGTCGAACATGGGGTTTGCCCTATTTGGAGCCGCGCTGGTGGCGATCAGTTACGGGCTTGCACGTTTTGCCTTTGGTCTGTTTGTACCTTCTATCAGTGCCGAGCTTTCGCTGACGTCTTACTTGGTCGGCATTATCGGGGCGCTGCCGTTTATTAGCTTTGTGCTTTCCACACTGGTCGCGCCGCTTGCCGCTGATCGGCTCGGTGCGCGCAACTTAGCCATTCTCTCAGGGTCTTTCGGTGTTGGCGGTTTAGCATTGATCAGCCAGTCGTCAGACGCGCTATCGCTTGGTATTGGTGTGTTTATCTGCGGGGTCTGCACTGGTTTAATGATGCCCGCGCTGACCGCTGCGATGCAGGCGCTGGTGAGCCGTGCAATGCATGGGCGCGTCAGCTCGATTATGAATGCCGGTACTAGCATCGGTATTATCGTGGCGGTACCGACCGTTGTGTTCTTGTCGGATGCATGGCGACTGACCTACACGATATTTGCTGCTCTTACCGCTATGGGGGTCGTGGCGGCATGGTACTTCATCCCTTCAGTGTCACGGGTCATTCCAGCTAATGCTGCACCACCACCGCCCATCACTAGGTCGCAATGGTCGCGCCTCATTCGGCTTACGATTTTTGCCTTCGCAATGGGCTTTGTATCTGCGCCGTACTGGCTTTTTGCTCCCGATCTGGCGGTTACCCTTGGCGCGCTCTCTCCAGGGCACACCGGTTGGCTATGGTTCGCGGTAGGTATCGCCGGGCTCGGCGGTGCCGTGATAAGTGATTTGGCCGACCGTAATAATCCACCCATCACCCAGGCGTTGATGTTGATGATGCTGTCTTCAAGCTTGGCGTTGCTGGCCGCTAGCCCTAGCCAATTAGCGCTGGCGATATTTTCCGCGATGGTTTTCGGTCTCGCTTACATGAGCTTAACGGGGCTGTACCTGATGACCGGCATCCGACTGCTGCCTGGGCGGTTATCGATGGGGCCGGTATTACCCTTTATGGCCTGCGCGCTTGGGCAGGCGGTGGGCTCGCCGGTGATTGGTGTGCTGGTCGACAGGCTTGGGTATGCGGATGCGTTTTCGATCTTTTCGGTGGTCGGCATCCTGGTCGCGGTGCTATCACCGCTTTATCCGGGCCACATCGACTATTTGACAGAAGAAGAGCCGCAACCGACAGAGGTTGAAGATACTGGCCTTCAGGCCGCTTACGATCATCAACTGCTGGATGAAAACGGTGACCCCATCAAACCTGTTGCTGAAGATGCCGAGGCCCCTTAGCTGAGTAAGCTACTAGCCAGCTTAGGCGCTTGGCGAGAGGCTGCATTGCATTATCCTCCGTGACCTTACAAAGGTTTCGGAAACGACCTCCAGTGTTGCATTTGCGACGGAGAGCCAAGTTCGCGCAATCGTTTTGTCGCTATCCGCCCTATTCGTGCCAATATACGACCAAAGAGCAATGCCACCCCTGAACTAGTGAGTATTCACGCTAGTAAAGGGAAACTAAAAGACGCCAGCGACGCCTACATACTAATAAGAAAAAAAAAGATGATTAAAAGGTGACGGAGGGTAAAACCATGACATCAAATCTAGCAAAAGACCCGGCAGCAAATACCAATCGTGCGGGCGAACCGCAAACCCTTGGTTTTCTACTATTAGATAATTTCACACTGATTTCCCTGGCGTCGGCGATAGAACCTTTACGGATGGCCAATCAACTGGCCGGTCGTGAGTTGTATCGCTGGTTTACCCTGACCCAAGACGGTCTGCCCGTACGCGCCAGCGATGGGCTGCAGGTGACTCCTGATGCCTCTATGCAGACCCCGCTCTCGCTTGAGTGGGTGGTCGTTTGTGGCGGGGTAGGTCCGCAGCACAGTGTTACCCGTGACCACATACGCTGGCTTCAGTCGCAGTCACGCCAGTTAAAACGATTAGGCTCGGTATGTACGGGCAGTTGGGCGCTAGGGCAGGCCGGATTGCTGGATCACTATGAAACCAGTGTGCACTGGGAGTGTCTGGCCTCCATGCAGGAAGCGTTCCCCAACGTTATTCTGACCCCGCACCTTTTCTCTATTGATCGTGATCGATTCACCGCTTCAGGCGGCACAGCGCCGCTCGATATGATGCTCAACCTGATTGCTCACGACCATGGGCGCGAGCTTTCGGCAGGCATTTCCGAGATGTTTATCTATGAACGCGTGCGTAACGAGCAGGATCAGCAGCGGGTACCTCTTAAGCACGTGCTGGGCACCACTCAGCCTAAGTTGTTAGAAATTGTGGCGTTGATGGAATCCAACCTTGAAGAGCCCATCGAGCTCGATGAACTGGCAAGCTATGTGAATGTTTCACGGCGCCAGTTGGAGCGGTTGTTCCAGCGCTATTTGCTTTGTTCACCGTCTCGCTATTACCTCAAGCTGCGTTTAGTGCGCGCTCGTCAGTTGCTCAAGCAAACGCCTCTGTCGATTATCGAGATTGCTTCTGTTTGCGGTTTTGTGTCCACGCCCCATTTTTCCAAGTGTTATCGTGAATATTTTGGTGTGCCGCCGAGAAATGAGCGCTTGGGTGTGCACGACCGCCAAGGAAATAACCAAACTAAGTCGACATCGTTAATTCAGCGATGGGGGGGCGAGCCTTACAAAAGTGAACCTCTTTCGAGTGCCCAGCAGGCGCTTGCCCATGCCCAGGGTGAGCCTACCTTTGCCAGCGTGCCGCTACTGAGCTGATAGGTACTTCGTCACCACTATTCCAAACCTGCTGCTTACCTCCGGGCAGCAGGTTTTTTAGTAGCCGCTATCATTAAAGTACTCCCCCTTCTTTGCAAAGGTCAGCGGATACACGGGTAGTTGTCGTGTTCACGACACGATGACGCTTTTGGAATTTCCGCCGTCGTTTCCAATAGCAGCTAAACCCAACGTCAGCGCTATGCTCGCTACATTAACCAATGTTGGAGCTTAGCTATGACCCCCTCTGAACTGCACAATGACGCTATCGTCATTGATGGCCTGATCATCGCCAAATGGAATCGTGAGCTACTTGAGGACATGCGTCGCGGCGGTCTTACCGCTGCCAACTGCACAGTCTCAGTGTGGGAAGGTTTTCAGGCCACGGTCGATAATATCGTCAAGTCCAACCAGTTGATGGCAGAGTGTAGTGACCTGGTGCGCCCTGTTCGCACCACCGCTGACATTACTCGCGCGAAAGAAGAGGGCAAGACCGGCATCATCTTCGGCTTCCAGAATGCCCATGCCTTTGAAGACCAAATTGGCTACGTTGAGATCTTCAAGCAGTTGGGCGTGGGTATCGTACAGATGTGCTACAACACCCAGAATCTGGTGGGTACCGGCTGCTACGAGCGTGACGGCGGCCTGTCTGGTTTTGGCCGCGAAATCGTTGCCGAGATGAACCGGGTTGGCATCATGTGCGACCTCTCTCACGTCGGTGCCAAGACCTCCGAAGAGGTCATTCTTGAGTCCAAAAAGCCCGTCTGCTACTCCCACTGCCTGCCCTCCGGCCTCAAAGAGCATCCGCGCAACAAATCTGATCAAGAGCTGAAGTTCATTGCCGACCACGGCGGTTTTGTGGGTGTCACCATGTTTGCGCCGTTCCTCAAAAAGGGTATCGACTCAACCATCGAAGACTACTGCGAGGCTATCGAGTACGTCATGAATATCGTCGGTGAGGACGCTATCGGCATCGGTACCGATTTCACCCAAGGGCATGGTCAAGAGTTTTTCGAGTGGTTGACCCATGACAAGGGCTACGCCCGTCGCCTCACTGACTTTGGCAAGATCATCAATCCCAAAGGAATTCGCACCATTGGGGAGTTCCCCAATCTCACCGAGGCACTCCTCAAGCGCGGCTTAAGTGAGACCCAGGTGCGCAAGATCATGGGCGAGAACTGGGTGCGTGTGCTTAAGGATGTATGGGGCGCCTGACTAAGCGCAGGCGGCTGTCTCCGAAGTGAGGGGCGCCGGGAGCATGCCGTAGAGGAGGTCCGACGCCAGGGATGGCGTCGGTAGCGTCCAGGGATGGATTCATAGCGCCTCCTCGTAGGCATGCTCCCGGGGTAGCCCCGTCGATAACCTGACATAACAACGATCCGAGGAATACAACCGTGACTAAACTGGCCCCCGCACTGCCCATCGAAGTGGATAGCGAAACAGGCGTCTGGACGACCGATGCGCTGCCTATGCTCTATGTGCCGCGGCACTTCTTTATCAATAACCATGTAGCCGTAGAAGAGGTGCTAGGTGCTGAGAAGTATGCCGAAATTCTCTATCACGCAGGTTACAAGAGCGCCTGGCACTGGTGTGAGAAAGAGGCCGAACTACACGGCATTAGCGGAGAGGCGGTCTTTGAGCACTACATGACGCGCCTCTCCCAGCGCGGTTGGGGGCTATTCATTACCGAACAGATTGATCTCGACACGGGTACTGCTCAAGTACGACTTGAGCACAGCGCTTTTGTTTACCAGCTTGGCAAGACCGGCAACAAGGAAGAGTACATGTTCACCGGTTGGTTCGCCGGTGCCATGGATCAAATCCTCGCTGCCCGCGGAAGTTCACTGCGTACCGTTGCTGAGCAGACGCAGAGTGCCGCCGAGCCTGGCTGTGATGTAGGCATCTTCGCCGTCCAGCCGCTGACCGACGCTGCCCGCTAACTGGGGTACGAGGAGAGACAAACATGGCATTCGACGCAATTTTCGAGCCGATAGAGATCGGTAAGCTGACCATCCGTAACCGTGTGGTCAGCACCGCTCACGCTGAGGTGCATGCCACCGACGGCGGTATGACCACTGAGCGTTACGTCAGGTACTATGAGGAGAAGGCCAAAGGTGGTTGTGGTCTATGTATTTGCGGTGGCTCATCGGTGGTGTCCATTGATAGCCCACAGGGCTGGTGGAGCTCGGTAAACCTGTCCACTGATCGCATTATTCCGCACTTTCAGAATTTGGCCGATGCTGTGCATAAGCATGGCGGCAAGATCATGATCCAGATTACCCATATGGGGCGCCGCTCCCGCTGGGACGGTTTCGACTGGTCGACCCTGGTATCCCCCTCCGGTATCCGCGAGCCGGTGCACCGCTCGACCTGTAAGACCATTGAGGAAGAAGAGATCTGGCGTATTGTCGGCGACTTTGCCCAGGCCGCGCGCCGGGCAAAGGAAGGGGGCCTCGACGGTGTTGAGCTCTCTGCCGTGCACCAGCATTTGATCGATCAGTTCTGGAGCCCACGGGTCAACAAGCGTGAGGACGAGTGGGGCGGTAGCTTCGAGAATCGTATGCGCTTCGGTATGGAAGTGCTTAAAGCCGTGCGTGCTGAAGTGGGCGACGACTTCTGCGTCGGCATGCGCATTTGCGGCGACGAGTTCCACCCGGACGGTCTTTCTCACGACGATATGAAGCAGATCGCCGCCCACTACGATGCCACCGGTATGGTGGACTTCTTCGGCGTTATCGGTTCTGGCTGCGACACTCACAACACCCTGGCCAACGTTATCCCTAATATGTCCTACCCGCCGGAGCCTTTCCTACACCTGGCGGCGGGGATCAAGGAAGTGGTGAACGTCCCGGTGATCCACGCCCAGAACATTAAAGACCCCAATCAGGCCCAGCGCATCCTCGAAGGGGGCTACGTAGACCTGGTGGGCATGACCCGGGCACATATTGCCGATCCTCACCTGATCGCCAAGATCAAGATGGGCCAGATCGATCAGATCAAGCAGTGCGTGGGCGCTAACTACTGCATCGACCGCCAGTACCAGGGCCTCGACGTGCTGTGCATTCAAAACGCCGCGACATCCCGGGAGTACATGGGGCTGCCGCATATCATCGAGAAAACCGAGGGCGCCAAACGCAAGGTCGTCGTGGTGGGCGGTGGCCCCGGCGGTATGGAGGCAGCGCGGGTAGCCGCTGAGCGCGGTCACGATGTCACACTATTTGAGGCCGCTGACGCCTTGGGTGGGCAGATTACGATTGCCGCCCAGGCGCCCCAGCGTGACCAGATTGCTGGTATCACCCGCTGGTTTCAGCTGGAGCTGGCGCGGCTAAAAGTCGACCTGCGTCTGGGCACCCGCGCCGATGAGGCGACGCTGCTCGACCTAAGCCCGGATATCGTGGTGCTTGCCACCGGTGGCCAGCCGTTCCTTAGCCAGCACCCCGAGTGGGGTTACTCGGAGAATGCCGAGGAGAGCTTGGTAGTCAGCACTTGGGATATTCTCTCAGGCAAAGTGGCGCCAGGTAAAAACGTGCTGATTTATGACGCCATCTGCGAATTCTCCGGCGTCTCGGCGGCGGATTTTCTCGCCGACAAGGGTGCCAAGGTGGAGATCGTCACCGACGATATCAAGCCCGGCGCGGCGGTGGGCGGCACCACCTTCCCCACCTACTACCGCAGCCTCTACGAGAAGGAGGTGATCATGTCCTCCGACCTGATGCTGCATAAGGTTTACCGCGAGGGCGACGGCCTGGTAGCGGTGCTTGAAAATGAGTACACCGGTGCTTTGGAAGAGCGCGTGGTCGATCAGGTGGTCGTTGAGAACGGTGTACGCCCTGATGAGGCGCTTTATTACGCACTTAAAGAGCAGTCCCGCAACAGAGGGCAGGTGGATCTGGAAGCACTCTATGCAATCCAGCCGCAGCCTTGTCTGAGCGAGTCAGGAGATGGTTTCCTGTTGTTCCGACTAGGCGACTGCACGGCACCGCGTAACACCCATGCGGCCATCTACGATGCCTTGCGAATCTGTAAGGACTTTTGACCTGAGCGAGAGCCGGGGCGCCGGGGGCAGGCCGTAGCGAGGGTCTTTTGACAAGGATGTCAAAAGTAGCGCCCAGGGATGGGTTTACAGCGCCCTCGCAGAGGTCTGCCGCCGGAGCAGCCCCGCCGCGAAAGAAAAGGTGAGTACCATGCTCGAAACGCTCTTGCCGATACTGATTTTTACTGCCCTGGCCCTGGCAGTAATCGGCGCTGTACGCCGTATACGCCTGTGGCGTCAGGGGCGCCCATCGCGGGTCAACCTGTTCAAGGGATTGGTGGCCCTGCCGCGCCGCTATTTGGTGGATCTTCACCATGTAGTGGGGCGTGACAAAATGATCTCCAACACCCACGTGGCCACCGCCGGTGGCTTCGTGGCCGCCGCCGTGCTGATGATCCTGGTGCACGGTCTGGGGATCGCCAATCCACTGCTAGGCGGATTACTGCTACTGGCGAGCACCTCCATGTTCGTCGGTAGCCTCTTCGTGGCGCGGCGGCGGCTTAACCCTCCAGCTCGGCTCTCCAAGGGCCCCTGGATGCGCTTGCCCAAGAGTCTGATGGCGTTCTCGATAGGCGTCTTCCTGATTACGCTGCCCACGGTAGGTCTGCTGCCCGAAGGTCTGCTTGAAGGGGGCAGTAGCTGGTTGCTGGCGCTGGTATTAGCGGGCGTCGTGGCCTGGGGCCTGGGGGAAATGTTTTTTGGCATGACCTGGGGCGGGCCCATGAAGCACGCCTTCGCTGGCGCCTTACATCTGGCTTTCCATCGCCGCGCCGAGCGCTTCTCCACGAAAAAAGGCGGCGCTGGCCGCTCAACGGGCCTTAAGGCGCTAAACCTGGAGGATGAAGCGGCGCCCCTCGGGGTAGAAAAGCCTGCCGACTTTACCTGGAACCAGTTGCTGGGCTTCGATGCCTGCGTACAGTGTGGTCGCTGCGAGGCAGTATGCCCGGCGTTTGCCGCCGGTCAGCCGCTCAACCCCAAGAAGCTGATCCAGGACATGGTGGTGGGTATGGCGGGGGGCAGCGATGCTGCCTATGCTGGCTCACCCTACCCCGGTAAGCCGGTAGGTGAACATGCAGGCTCTCCTCATGGGCCCATTGTGGCGCTGCAGGGGAAGGCCCTAGTCGACGCCGATACCCTGTGGTCGTGTACGACCTGCCGTGCCTGCGTGGAAGAGTGTCCGATGATGATTGAGCACGTGGATGCGATTGTCGATATGCGCCGCTACCTGACTCTGGAGCGTGGCAAAACGCCCAACAAAGGCGCCGAGGTGCTCGACAATTTGATCGCCACCGACAATCCCGGCGGTTTCGATCCTGGCTCGCGGCTCAACTGGGCGGCGGATCTTAACCTACCGCTCATGGCAGATCTTAAGCAGGTCGATGTGCTGTTGTGGCTGGGGGATGGCGCCTTTGATATGCGCAACCAGCGCACCTTGCGCGCACTGGTCAAAGTGCTGCGCGCCGCTGAAGTCGATTTTGCGGTGTTGGGTACCGAAGAGCGTGATAGCGGCGACGTGGCCCGGCGTCTGGGCGATGAGGCGACGTTTCAATCCCTGGCGAAGCGCAATATTGCCACTCTGGCTCAGTATCGCTTCTTGCAGATTGTTACCTGCGATCCCCACAGCTTTCATGTGCTGGGCAATGAGTATGGAGAGCTAGGCGGGCATTACGAGGTACGTCACCATAGTACCTTTATCGCCGAACTGTTTGATGCTGGTCGGTTGACCTTTGCCCCTTGGAAAGGCGGCAGCGTCACCTATCACGACCCGTGTTACCTGGGGCGCTATAACGGTGAATACGAAGCACCACGCAACGTGCTTAAGGCGCTGGGCATCGAGGTCAAGGAGATGGAACGCTCCGGCTTCCGCTCGCGCTGCTGCGGGGGCGGGGGCGGGGCACCGATTACCGATATTCCCGGTGAACGGCGGATTCCCGATATGCGCATGAACGACGTCAAGGAGAGCGGCGCCGAGCTGGTGGCGGTGGGCTGCCCGCAGTGTACTGCCATGCTGGAAGGCGTGGTGGATGCCAGCGCCGAAGTGCGCGATATCGCCGAACTGGTGGCCGATGCGCTGGTTGAGCGTTCCGCTGACGATGTGACCGGCGCATCCCGCCGAACCACTGCATCGACGACTGCTGAAGAGGTGATCGTATGAGTGAGATTATTCGCCGCGACCCACGTCGTGAGTGGATCGCCCGAAATCGTCTGCACCCCGACAACGCCGCGGTGCTGGCCGCCCTGGGTGTAAACAGGGGCGGCGGAGCGGTCAGCGAATGGATGGGCCCCAACGGCGTGGTGCGCAAGGATCCTCGTGCCATCGGCTTTATCGGTCCCAATGGCGTCAAACGGATTGATCGTAGTGGCCTCCAACAAGGGGGGCAGGCCACAGCGACCACCACGGCGGCTCGCGATAGCCGCCGCACGGTGACCATTGATCAGCCCGCCTTCCTGGTGGCCGTGGTGCCCGACCTGACCGGCGGGCGTCTCTCCGGACATGACAAGGATCTGCTGGGCCTGGCCCGGCGTGTGGCGGATGCCGACGCCGAACAGCCCGGCGCTGTGGTGGCGATCCTATTTGGTGAGTATAAGGGCGAGGGTGGCGGCGAGCTTAAGGAGCAGACGCTGGGCGAAGCCGGTATCGATCGCGTCGTGCATCTTGATGATGAGTTTTACGCAGGGTTTGCCCCTGAAGCGCGTCTGGCGGCTTTAAGCGCCGTCGAGCGGGAGATGACGCCGCGCTTCTGGCTATTGCCAGATTCACCCCTGGGCGGAGCCGATCTGGGGCGGCGGCTTGCATTACGCCTGGGTGAACGCGCTGCCACGGGGGTGTGGCAGGTGGAAGCTGATAATGAGGCCTCTTTGGGTTGGCGCTGTACGGCCCGTGGCGGCGCTGGGAGCCTGGATATCCAGCGCCATCTGCCGCGGGTTGCCCTGGCGCTGGCCGAGTGCGCCGAGCCGGTGGATGAGACCCGGCATGCGGCCGAGCACCTGACTCTGGCAGCGTCAATTCCCACCACTTTATCGCGCATTGAAGATCTGGGGCAGGTGGCGGTGGATCCCGCCGGTGTGGCGCTGGCCGAGGCTGAGTTCATCCTCTCCGGTGGCAACGGCGTCAAGCAGTGGGACGCCTTCCACCATGCTGCGAAAGTCCTCGGCGCTACCGAAGGGGCCTCGCGTGTCGCGGTAGACGACGGCTTTATGGCCCGCGATCGCCAGGTGGGCGCTACCGGCACCTGGGTAACCGCCCGAGTTTATATGGCGGTGGGTATTTCAGGCGCTATCCAGCACCTGCAGGGCATTCAGCGCTGCGACAAGGTGGTGGCGATCAATCTCGATCCGGGGTGCGACATCATCAAGCGCGCCGACCTGGCGGTGATTGGTGACAGCACGCAAATTCTGGCCGCGCTAGTGGCCATGGTGGAACAGCAGCGGGGAGGGCAGCGCGATGCAGCCTGATCTACACCAAAAGCAACAACAGGGAATCGACGTGGCGGTGCTGGTCTCCATCGGCCGTCACCCTACCACCGGCCGTGCGAGGCGTGCTGAACAGGACGCACGGGGCCTGGAGCTTGCGCTGGCCATAGAGGCCGAGCTGCCGGGCACCCGGATCAGCATGCTCCACGCGGGTTCCCAGGACGATAGCAGCGAAGCAGCTCTGCGTGGCTACCTGGGCATGGGGCTCAAGTCCATGACCCTGCTCGAGCAGCCTGAGGGCAGCGATGCCATTCTGGCCCTGGCGAAACACCTGGCCGCAACCTCTCCTCAGCTAGTGATCACCGGCGCCCGCGCAGAGCGCGGTGAAGGCTCTGGGCTTTTGCCCTATGCGTTGGCAGAACATCTCGGCTGGCCATTGGTTAATAGTTTGGCGTCGGTAGAAAAAGTGGAAAATGGCGTGGTAACGCTGCTTCAGGCGTTGCCAAGGGGCCAGCGTCGCCGTCTCAAGGTGCGCTTGCCCGCCATCATCAGCGTGGATGAAGCAGCGCCGGTGGCGCGCCAGAGTGCCTTCGGCCCGGCGCGTCGCGCCACCTTTGCGATCACACCCACTACCCCTGAAGCCGACAGCGAGCTGGCCCAGTGGCATCTGTCCCCTGCACGTAAACGGCCTAAGCGTCTGAAAATTGTCAAAGCCGCTTCGGCCAGGGATCGCTTCAAGGCGGCAGCTTCCAAGTCGGAGGGCAAAGGCGGGCAGGTGCTCACCGATGTGTCCCCCGAACAGGGCGCCGAGGCGATCTACAAGCTGCTCAAGGAGGAGGATGTGCTGCGCTGAACTAGCCTGCGCATCACGCCGCTAATCATCACTCAAGCCCACCTTTTTCAGGTGGGTTTTTCTATTGACCGGTAAAGCCCGGATAAAGCCGCAGGCGCTGTCTTTCCAGACGCAAGCCTATCCAGGCATGCACTACCAGCACCAGGATAACCACACCACCACCGAGTAGCGTCGAGGTCGTGGGGGTTTCACCTAATAACCACCACACCCACAGCGTGCCCAAAGCAGTTTCAACCAGATAGAACAGCGCCACTTCCGTCGACGGCAGGTAACGGGTGGCGCTGTTGATCAGCACCGTGGCCAAGGGCATCTGCACCAGCCCCATCAGCGCCAGTACGCCATAACGCTGGGCATCCAGATCCAGCGGCGAGGCCATGGGTAGGGCAACCGCCGCGGAGAGCAGCCCGCCACCGGCAATCACCGTCATAGGGTCAATGGCTGGAAAGCGGCGCAGCAGGGTCAGGTTGCCACCGATAGCTGCCGCGGCCGCCAAGGCATACAGGTTGCCTACCAGCATCCCCATGGCCCCCTCGCCCATGAACACCAAACCCATGCCCAGCATGCAGACAGCAATGGCCACCAGCGTACGCAGCGCGACGTTTTCGCCCAGGAAAATCCGCGAAAACAGCGCCGCAAACAGCGGCGCGGTGCTCAGGATTACCACCACGTTGGCCACGTTAGCGTTCATGACCGCCAGCACAAAAAGGCTGGAGATCAGACCCAGCAGTATGGCGGAGGCTAGCGAGGAAAAGGGGTTGCTCCTCAGCGTCGCCAATCGCTTGCCAACACTACACAGCACCCCGAGCACGCAGAACATTAATATTCCGCGCCAGAATACGATGGTCCAGCCATCCGTATCGGACAAGCGTATCAACAGACCGTCGAAGCTGAGGCATACCACACCGAGTATCACGATAAGCAGGCCGCGCTGGTACGAACTTAGCTGCATGATCCTGTCTCCTGGTCAGCAAAAAAACTAACCGCCCGCCGGGTAGGCGAGCGGTTGAGTGGTTAGTAGCAGGCCAATGATCGTTGGCCCACTCGGGTTGGGTCTCGGCGCTTAACGATTGTCCGCCATGACCGTGCTCGCCGTGGCGGCTTGCTGATGAGGACGAACCAGCCAGTAGCCTACGGCCCCGGCGATAAACAGCATGCTGCCGCAACCTATCGCCAGCAGGTAAGCTCCTTGAACCGCACCGGATGAGAGCGCGAAGCGCTCGGCAAATCCGGCTAACGTCGCCGCGTACTGTTGCCACAAAAACAGCCCGATGGCGGCCCCAGAGAGCATGGTGCATATCGCGATCCAACGGGTGCCAGATACCCAACCGCTTACCGCGCTGGTATCAAACTCATGCAGGAAAGCTCGGTACGCTGTCTCGGCCTGACTCACGAGTGTCATTTTTGATGCCAAGACGATCGCCGCCAGCGCCATCAGCGTACTCAGCAGCACCGGGTGCAGATAAACGGGCAGACTGAGCCACTCGGCCTGCACCATCAACGAGAGAGCGACATTGCCGACAAAGCCTACGGCCAAGCCCCAGCTAGCGCCCGCGGCGGTGATCCGCCGACTCCAGATGCTCATTAATGCAACCGGACCCCAGGAGGAGGCAAACAGGGTGGCAGCAAACCACACCACCGACATCACCGCCGGCGGTTGGAATAGCGCGAGCAGCAGTGCTATCAGGCCCGCGCCGAGCACCGCCATACGGCTTTTGCGCATGGCTGATTTCTCGTCGGTTGAGGCGGGCAGGATATCGTTGGAGAGGCTAAAGCCAATGATCGACAGAAACGTCGAGCAGGACGAGAGCCCAGCGGCGAACACGCCAGTGAGAATGACCACCCCAAGCCAGGTAGGCAGCACGTTGAGGGCCACCCATATCATGGAGCGTTCAGGGTCGAGCTGCGGGTCATAAAGGTTGATCGCCGCGCCAGTCATCATCATTAGAGCGTAGAAAACGGCAAGTGCCACGGCGGTCAGCATGGCCGAGCGCATCACGACATGCTCGTTGCGGGCCATCAGGTAGCGGCTGGATTGCCAGGGGCTCGCCGCCAGCACCGCCGCCCAGACTAGGCCCAGCGTCAGGCCCCAGATCAGCGCCTCGCCGGGGGAGGAGAAGCTGGCCTCCGGCCCTTCGATCACCCCATGCCACAGCGCGATGCCGGGCTTGTCGGTCTGGCTTAACAGGCCTTCAACGACCCCGCTCCAGCCGCCCAAATCCTGGATCACGTAGAGCGACCCACCTACCGCCGCCAGCGAGAAGATCACAAACATGATGGTGTCGGTCAGCATGACCCCCGGTGAGCCGGAGTAGAGGATGAAACCGGTATAGGTCGCCCACACCAGCACGAGGCCCACCCAGTAGGGCATGCCGGTCAATTCCGAAAACATGATGCCCGCGCCCTGCATTACGCCCAGCAGGTAAGCGCCCAGACCGATGATCGTGGTGAGTCCGGCAATGGCCTGCACCCGACGCGAGGCAAAGCGTTTGCCGAAAAACTCCGGCACGGTACGCGCCCCGCTGCGGCGCAGGTAGCGGCCGAACACCAGCGCGCCCAGCAGGCAGCCTGAGGTGCTCACCGCCGCAAAGATCAACATGACAAACGGATAGCCCTGATAGGCAAAACCCGTCTCGCCGAGAAAGGCGCTGGTGCTTAAGTAGCTGGCCACCAGCGTGCCCAGGATAAAGAAGGTGGGCGCATTGCGACCGGCGACCAGATAGTCATCCAGGCCCTTGACGCGCCGCCCAGCCAGATGCCCGATAACAAAATAGCCGACCAGACTCAGCAGTATTGCGATGGTGTAGATCATTGAAATAGCCGTGGAGTTGTTGATGTTGTTTAGCTATGGTGCAGCGCTTAGCCTGCTTGCTCATTGCCATTAGCGGCATCCAGTGCCGGAATCACGACACAATATCCGCAAACCAAAAGGGGCGCCATGGCAATGGCGCCCCCGAAAGCAACAGATGCTTGATTTGGTTAACTGGCGATTTTTGGCACTGCGTTGATCTGCTGCCACTCCTTGTGAAGCCCTTTGTAGAGGCTGAAACACATCAGCAAGAGAACCAACGTAAAGGGCAGCCCCGTAGCCACTGCGCCCGCCTGCAGTGCGCTAAGTGCGGTGCTTCCGCCGCCATACAGCAGCACGCCGGCAATCACGCCTTCAAGCGTTGCCCAGAATACCCGCTGACCCTTGGGGGCATCGGTCTTGCCACCTGCGGTGATATTGTCGATGACTAGCGAGCCGGAGTCTGACGAGGTAATAAAGAACACCAGCACCAGAATAATCGCCAGCGTTGACGTGATGCTGGTCAGGGGGAGCTGTTCCAGCATATGGAACATGGCAAGCGAAACGTCGCCAATGCCGTTAGCCAGTTCTCCTACGCCGTTTGCAGCCTGGAAAAGTGCCGTGCCGCCAAAGGCGCTCATCCAGACCAGTGTGACCAGCGTGGGTATCAGCAGTACGGCGATCAGGAACTCACGAACCGTGCGACCCCGCGATACACGAGCGATGAACATGCCGACGAACGGAGACCAGGAGATCCACCAAGCCCAATAGAAGACGGTCCAGCCGTGGTACCAAGTGTCATCATCGCGGCCAATCCAGTTCGACAACGGCAGTAGGTGGCTCACGTAGTCCAGCGCCGTGGTGCCAATCCCCGTCAGAATCATCAGTGTCGGCCCCGCCACAATCACAAACAGCAGCAGCACCGCCGCGATGACCATGTTGATATTCGAGAACAGCTTAACGCCACCGTCGATACCCCGCCATACCGAGATCAGCGCAATTACCGTGACTACCACGATAATTGCCAGCTGGGTACCGATGGTATTAGGAACATCGAACAGATAGGCGAGGCCGCCAGCTGCCTGGGTAGCGCCAAACCCAAGTGAGGTAGCCAAGCCAAAAATGGTGGCCAGCACGGCAAGAATATCGATGATATGACCTGCCCAGCCACGCGTTCGCTCGCCTAAGATGGGGTAGAAAGCGGAGCGCAGCGTCAGCGGCAAGCCCTTGTTATAGGAAAAGAATGCCAGCGAGAGTGCCACCACGCCATAAATGGCCCAGGGGTGCAGTCCCCAGTGGAACATCGTCGCCCCCATGGCGGCGCTGGCGCCCTCCGGCGTCCCCGCCGGTGCATTCAAGGGCGTCCCATACCAGTCGGTGTAGTAGGCTACGGGCTCAGCAACGCTCCAGAACATCAGACCGATGCCCATGCCCGCCGCAAACAGCATGGCGAACCAGGAGGTGCGCGAGTATTCCGGTTTTGCATCCTTGCCGCCTAGCCGAATCCGCCCGAGTGGCAGGCAGATCAGTACAAGGCAAAACACCACAAAAATATTGCCAGCAATCATAAACAGCCAGTCGAAGTGTTCGATCGACCAGTTTTTGGCAAGCCCTAAGTGAGTATTAGCAGCATCTGGATAGACCAGCGCGTAGATAATAAACAGTAGGATGGCTAGAGCAGAAAGCGGAAAAACGGGGTTATGAAAGTCCAACCCCAATATCTGGGTATTGTCCTGTCCAGGCGACAGAACCGGGTCGTCGTTGTTTTTCATTGGGTTTCCTTGGTGGCTCTTATTAGACGTAGGCGGTGCCTTACATTGCCGACGCTATGAATTGTTGAGCCTGTTGCAAAGGAGGAGTGTCGTGAAAGCGACCTCTATCTATCCATCTTGGTTAGGATGTCTTGAATAGATATGTGAGTGCCTTTTTGGGGTAAGTCCCAAGGCGCGGAGGGGATAGGGTGGGATAGCGCAATCAACCATCATGAACAGAACAATAAGCCACAGGAGCCAGCCATGAATGCAGCCAACCGCGGAGTGGTCTACAAGGGGCCGGGCGAGGTCGCCGTCGAGTCCATCGCTTATCCTGAACTCGCCATCGGCAATCGCAAGTGCGATCACGGCGTGATTCTCAAGGTAGTCACCACTAATATTTGTGGCAGCGACCAGCATATGGTGCGGGGCCGTACCACTGCACCGTCCGGTCTGGTACTCGGCCACGAAATCACCGGCCTGGTAGTTGAATGCGGCCGCGACGTTGAATTTATTCAGCAGGGTGATCTGGTCTCGGTACCGTTCAATATTGCCTGCGGTCGCTGCCGTAATTGTAAAGAAGGTCGTACCGGCATCTGCCTTAACGTCAATCCAGCTCGTCCTGGCGCCGCCTACGGCTACGTGGATATGGGCGGCTGGGTCGGCGGCCAGACCGAATATGTCATGGTTCCCTATGCCGATTTTAACCTGCTGAAGTTCCCGGATGCCGATCAGGCCATGGAGAAGATCAAGGATCTGACCCTGCTCTCCGATATCTTCCCCACTGGGTTCCACGGCTGCGTTACTGCCGGTGTCGGCCCTGGCAGCACTGTCTATATTGCCGGTGCTGGGCCCGTAGGTCTGGCGGCCGCGGTTTCCGCTCAGTTGCTGGGGGCGGCCTGCGTGATCGTTGGCGATATGGTCGAAGAGCGTCTTGCCCAGGCACGCAGCTTTGGTTGCGAGACCATCGACCTGACCCAGGACGGCGACATGGCCGATAAGATCGAGGTGATCCTCGGTGAGCGTGAGGTCGACGCCTTTGTCGACTGCGTCGGTTTCGAAGCCCACGCCTGTGGCTGCAACCACGGCAAAGAAGCGCCCGCGACCGTGCTGAATTCGGCGATGTCGTTGACCCGTGCAGGTGGTCAGATCGGTATTCCGGGCCTCTATGTGACCGAAGACCCGGGTGCGGAGGACGAGGCCGCCAAGCAGGGGGCTCTGAGCATGCGCTTTGGTCTTGGCTGGGCCAAGTCTCACAGTTTCCATACTGGACAGTGCCCGGTGATGAAGTACCATCGACCACTGATGCAGGCTATTCTGTTTGGCAAGGTCAATATTGCCGATGCGGTGAATGTCCAGATGATCACTCTGGATCAGGCACCCCAGGGCTACGCCGACTTCGATGGCGGCGCTGCTAAGAAATTCGTCATTGACCCCCATGGCAGCGTGGCTTAATAACTTATTTAATATGTACTAAGTAACAAGGCCTGAGCAACAAGACCTGATCCCTGCCTGAGGGCAGGTTAGTGCGACCCTAGACGGCGCCCCGCGGGGTGCCGTCTTTGTTCATTCGGTAGAACGCCGATCAAGATAATAATGAGTACCCCATGACCGTCCAGACCGTGACCCCCAAACGCCGCTTCCGCGGCAAGCCCCGCGGCCGTGATCTCGATCCCAGTCTTCTTGAGGGGTTGCGTGAACTGCTGGGCGACGAACGACAGAACGCCACGCTGCGCCGCCGCGACCTACTCATTGAACATTTACACAACATTCAGGACACCCGGGGCCATCTACTGCTGGCGGATTTGCGTGCCCTGGCGGCTTACATGAACTTGCCCATGGCGACCGTCTACGAGACGGCCACTTTCTATGCTCACTTTGACGTCATCCACGACGATCAACTGCCGCCGCCGGCAGTGACTATTCGCGTTTGCGACTCCCTAACCTGCCAGCTAGCCGGTGCCGAGGCGCTTAAGGCACAGCTGGAGGCAAACGTGGATATCGAGCAGGTGCGGGTGCTGCGGGCGCCCTGCATGGGACGATGCGACGCAGCGCCGGTAGCCGAAGTAGGCCACCATCATGTGCTGTTCGCCACCCAGGAGCGGATCGCGTCGGTGATCGAAAAGGGCCACTTTCACCCCGATCCCGTCGACTGGCAGCGATTGGACAACTATCGCCGCGAGGGCGGTATGGCGTTGCTCCAGGCCTGTCACGACGGCAGCGTTACAGTAGAAGCGCTGATGGAGGCGATGCAGCAGGCCAATCTGCGCGGCTTGGGTGGCGCGGGTTTCCCTACCTTCAAAAAATGGACTTTCGTGCGCCAGGAGACCGGCCCCCGTTACTGCGCTATCAACGCCGACGAAGGTGAGCCCGGTACCTTCAAGGATCGCTATTACCTGGAGCGCTCACCCCACCAGTTTCTTGAAGGTGCCTTGGTCAGCGCCTGGGCGGTAGAGGCCGAGGCGCTGTATATCTATTTGCGCGATGAGTACCCGGCGTTACACGGCGTGCTGCGCGAGGCCATTGGCGAACTGGAGGCTGCTGGCCTGGTGGCACCGGGTTACATTGTGCTGCGCCGCGGCGCGGGCGCCTATATCTGCGGCGAAGAGTCGGCGATGATCGAATCTTTGGAAGGCAAACCGGGCAAACCCAGGCACCGCCCACCGTTTGTGGCTCAGAAGGGGCTCTTTGATCGGCCGACGCTGGTCAATAACGTCGAGACCGTCTACTGGATCCCCATGATCTGGCAGCGCGGCGCTGAGGCTTTCTCCAGCCAGGGTCGCCATGGCCGCGTAGGGTTACGCAGTTTCTCTGTCTCGGGTCGGGTCAAGCAGCCCGGTGTGTATTTGGCGCCCGCGGGGATAACCCTTCAGGAATTAATTGACGAGTATTGCGACGGCATGGCCGACGGCCACCGCTTGGCGGCCTACCTGCCTGGCGGCGCCTCCGGCGGCATTCTGCCCGCTGCCAAGGCCGATATTCCCCTCGATTTCGACACCCTTCAGGAGCACGGCTGTTTTATCGGTTCCGCAGCGGTGATCGTACTTTCCGATCAGGACGATCTGCGCGGGGTGGCTACCAACCTATTGGCCTTCTTTGCCGATGAGTCCTGTGGCCAATGCACGCCCTGCCGGGTGGGCACGGAAAAAATGCTCACGCTGCTCGAGCGAAATGAGTGGGATGCCGGGCTGATGACGCAGCTCTCCCAGGTGATGATAGATGCCTCCATTTGTGGGCTTGGTCAGGCGGCACCTAACCCGGTGCTGGGGCTGCTCAAGGATTTTCGCGGCGAGCTGGCCGCCCAGAACGTAATCGTCAAGGGGTAGGGGGATGAACATGAGCATGAGCGAACAAAACCCAGGCACAAGCTTTACCCTGACGCTGGATGGTGTTGAGGTGAGTGCCCAGCCAGGTGAAAGCCTCTGGCAGGTGGCCAAACGCGCCGGCGAGACCATTCCCCACCTGTGTTTCAAGGACGCCAGCGGCTACCGCGCCGACGGCAACTGCCGCGCCTGTATGGTGGAAATCGAGGGCGAGCGGACGCTGGCCGCCAGCTGTCTGCGCGAAGCAGCCCCCGGTATGGTGGTCAAGAGCGCCAACTCTGAACGCGCGCACACGGCCCGCAAGATGGTCATGGAAATGCTGCTGGTCGACCAGCCTGAGCGGGAAGAGAGCCCCGACAGCTCAAGCCATTTCTGGGCCATGGCTGACCAGCTGGCCATTGATGCCACGGCGGTGCGCCGCAAGCTGCCCAGGCGCGACGAACGCGAGGCTCCCACCGTGCACCATGTGGCGTCCCGGGCGGATAGCCTGGCGCAGGACAGCAGCCACTCAGCCATGCGTGTCAATCTTGACGCCTGCATCGAGTGCAACCTGTGTGTGCGTGCCTGTCGCGAAGTACAGGTTAACGACGTGATCGGATTGGCTCACCGTGGGGCGGCGTCCAAGATCGTGTTTGATTTCGACGACCCTATGGGGGATAGCACCTGCGTGGCCTGTGGCGAGTGCGTTCAAGCCTGCCCCACTGGCGCGCTTATGCCCGCTACCCTGGTCGATCAGGCGGGTCGCGGCGATTCTGCCGTCGCCGACCGGAAGGTGGACTCGGTGTGCCCCTACTGCGGGGTGGGTTGCCAGCTCACCTACCATATCAAGGACGATGAAATCCTTTATGTGGAGGGGCGCGACGGCCCCTCTAACGAGAACCGGCTATGTGTTAAAGGGCGCTTCGGCTATGACTATCCGCGCCATCCATCCCGGCTTGTTACCCCGCTGATTCGTCGCGAGGGTGTCGCAAAGGGAATCGACCCGGACTTCGACCCCGCCAAACCTCTGACGCATTTCCGCGAGGCGAGCTGGGATGAAGCCCTGGAGGCTGCCGCCGGCGGGCTTGTGAACCTTAAAGCGGCCCATGGCCCTGATGCCCTGGCGGGGTTCGGCAGCGCCAAGTGTTCCAACGAAGAGGCGTGGTTGTTCCAGAAGCTGGTGCGTACCGGGTTTGGCTCCAACCACGTGGATCACTGTACCCGCTTGTGCCACGCAAGCTCCGTGGCGGCACTCATGGAGTGTATTGGCTCAGGCTCGGTAACCGCCTCCTTTATGCAGGCCAGCCAGGCCGACGTGGTGATTCTTACCGGCTGTAATCCTGCGGTGAACCACCCGGTGGCGGCTACCTTCTTTAAACAGGCCGCCAAGCGCGGTACCAAGATAGTGATAATCGACCCCCGTGGTCAGTCGCTGGATGCCTACGCCCACCTGAGCGTGCGCTTTTCACCGGGCGCCGACGTGGCCCTGTTTAATGCCATGCTGAATGTGGTCATCAGCGAAGAACTTTATGATACGGCTTATATCGCCGAGCATACCGAGGGCTTCGAGGCCCTGAAAATTCATACCGTCGACATGACCCCCGAAGCGATGAGCGGCCTGTGCGGCGTTGAGCCCGAGACCATTCGCGAGGTGGCTAGGCTCTATGCCAACGCCGAGCGGGCAATGATTTTCTGGGGCATGGGCATTTCCCAACACACCCACGGTACTGATAACGCCCGGTGCCTGATTTCGCTGGCGTTGGCCTGCGGCCAGACCGGTCGCCCCGGCACCGGCCTGCATCCTTTGCGGGGGCAGAACAACGTTCAGGGGGCTTCTGATGCCGGGCTGATTCCCATGGTCATGCCCGACTACCAGCCGGTCAATGATGATCAGGTTCGTGCGGCGTTCGAAGAACTGTGGAATACCAAACTGGATCCCACGCCGGGTCTCACCGTGGTGGAAATTATGGACGCTATCACCGCGGGCACCATTCGCGGCATGTATATCCAGGGCGAAAACCCGGCGATGTCCGACCCGGATCTGGCCCATGCCCGGGCCGCACTGGCCAAGCTGGAACATCTGGTGGTACAGGATCTGTTTGTCACTGAGACCGCCCAGTTCGCTGATGTCATCCTGCCGGCCTCCGCCTGGCCTGAGAAGAATGGTACCGTTACCAACACCAATCGCCAGGTGCAAATGGGGCGGGCGGCGCTGCCGCTGCCGGGCCAGGCCAAGCCGGACTGGTGGATCATTCAGGAGATTGCCAAACGCTTTGGACTGGGTTGGGATTATCAGCATCCGCGGGATGTCTTCGCCGAGATGAAACAAGGCATGGCCTCTCTCGACCATATTTCCTGGGAGCGTTTGGAGCGCGAGCAGTCGGTGACCTACCCCTGCCCAGCGGAAGACGCGCCGGGGCAAGACGTAGTCTTCAGCGATGCCTTCCCCACCGCCAGCGGCCGGGCGAAATTCGCACCCACGCGGCCACTGCCACCGGATGAGCCGGTAGATAACGACTACCCAACGGTGCTGACTACCGGGCGCCAATTAGAGCACTGGCATACGGGTTCCATGACCCGCCGTGCCAAAGTGCTCGATGATCTGGAGCCGGAAGCCGTGGCGAGCTTGGCGCCCGCTGAGCTTATCCGGCTTGGGATGGCGCCAGGCGATGACCTGACGATCACCACCCGGCGAGGAGCCATCACCCTAAAAGTGAGGACGGATCCGGGCATGCCAGAGGGTATGGTCTTCGTACCCTTTTGTTACGGGGAAGCAGCAGCGAATCTATTGACTAATCCAGCGCTGGATCCCTATGGCAAGATTCCGGAGTTCAAATATGCGGCCTGCAGCCTTGCCTCTGCCGGAAAGTTGCCCGCTGATGGTGGAACTATATAGATAGTGGATCGGCGGTTGTATTAAAGGTCTTTGACCAACCTGAGCGCGTCGTAGATGGCCGCGTGGGTGTTCCGAGACTCGACGGCATCGCCGATCCGGAACAGCTGGAAGCGGCCATCCGGGTTGCTAGTCACGGTCTGGGGGGCGCCCACGATCAGGTCATCGTAATTCACTTCGCCGCGGTTGCTGGCGTGCGGTTTTAGCTCGAAATAGATATCGGCCAGCGGTGTGATGCCGTAGTTGACCACCACTTGGTCGATACGCCGCTCATGCCCACTATCCTGCTGGCCATGAATGGCATAATCGCTGGTGATTTCGGCGAGCAGTTCACTGCCGTCGCGCTGCACGGACTTCAGCCGGTAAGTCGGCGTGAAGGTGACGTTGGCACGCTGCAGGGAACGCATGTAGGGCACTAGGTTCATGGCCATGATCTCTGCGGAGAAGGTGCGATCCGGCGTCATAATCTCGAGCTCGGCCCCCGCGGCGGCAATGATCTCAGCCGCCTGCAGGGCTGCGTGGTCGCCTGCATCGTCGAACAGCAATACCCGTTTGCCCGGCGGCACGTGCCCGGAGAGTATGTCCCAGGTATTGACGACTAAGTCGCTGCCGACTGCGGGCTGGTCTTCCATGGGGTAGCCGCCGGTGGCCACGATCACCACATCCGGCTTTTCGGCGAACACTTCCTCGGCTTCGGCCCAGACGTTGTAGCGGATCTCGACGCCGAGTGCCTCACAGCGCGCCAGGCGCCAATCGATGATGCCCAGCATCTCGCGACGCCGCTCACTCTGCGCCGTAAGACGTATCTGCCCTCCAGCATCGCTGGCGGCTTCGAACACCACCACCGAATGGCCACGCTCACCGGCAACACGAGCGGCTTCCAACCCTGCTGGCCCTGCGCCGATAATCACGACTCGCCGTTGCTGTGCCGCCTTGGGAATGGTGTGGGGCATGGTGGTTTCGCGCCCGGTGGCGGCGTTATGGATGCAGTAGGCGGCACCGCCTTGATAGATGCGATCAAGGCAGTAGTTTGCGCCAACGCAGGGGCGGATCTCTTCCTCCCGCCCTTCGGCGATCTTGCGCACGATGTGCGGGTCGGCCATGTGGGCACGGGTCATGCCGATCATGTCGACCTTGCCTGAGGCGATGGCATAACGGGCAGTGGCGACATCCTGGATTTTGGCGCCATGGAAGGTGGGGAAGTCGATCTCGCGACGTATTTCGCCGGCAAAATCCAGGTGCGGGGCGCTGGGCATGCCCTGGATGGGAATCACGTCGGTGAGCCCTGCATCGGTGTCGATGTGGCCGCGAACCACGTTGAGGAAGTCGATCAGGCCGCTACTCTTCAAGCGTCGCGATATCTCCATCCCATCGCCGGAGGTCAGCCCGCCCGGCAGCATCTCGTCGCCGGTGTAGCGCACGCCTACGATAAACGCTTCACCCACCCGCTGGCGAATAGCGCGCAGCACGTCGAAGGTGAAACGTAGTCGGTTATCGAGATCGCCGCCATAAGGTTCCTCAAGGGTATTGGTCAGCGGCGACCAGAACTGATCCATCAGGTGACCATAGGCCTGTAGCTCGATGCCATCGAGACCGGCGGCGTGCATACGCTCGGCGGCATCGGCGTAGTCACGGATCAGGCGCTCAATATCCCAATCCTCTACCTGCTTGGGAAAAGCGCGGTGGGACGCCTCACGACGATGCGAAGGCGACACCGCTGGCAGCCAGTCGCCCTTATCCCAACGGGTGCGCCGGCCCAGGTGGGTGAGCTGGATCATCACTGCGGTGCCGTGCTCGTGACAGGCGTCGGTCAGCTCACGCATCCAGGGCACTACTTCATCCTTATAGGCGAGAATGTTGTTGAACACGGGTGGGCTGTCCTTGGCTACCGCCGCGGATCCGGCAGTCATGGTCAGACCAAGGCCTGCCTTGGCGCGCTCGACGTGATAGGCCCGGTAGAGTGCCTTGGGCATCCCATCCTCAGGGTAAGCGGGCTCATGGGCTGTCATCATAAGCCTGTTTTTCAGGGTGAGATGCTTGAGCTGGAAGGGCTGCAGCAGCGGATCGTTAACCATGGGTAGCGCTCTATTTTATTGTGTATTTAATAAATCTAGGCGCTAATGTTCATTGTTGTCAATTAAATGTTCAATGATGTACATTTCGAGGCGAACATGTTTAACTGCTGGCACGGCTGGGAGGTAGGTGGTGTTAGCCGATCAGGCTTGCTGTGGGCTAGTAAGTACCGGTTGGAGAATAATAACCATGGCGGGCATGGAAGCGTTGCAATTCCCTGGACCCAGGCGGCTGGCCGGTGAAGATTTCGACATAGGCGGGGATGCGCTGCATGCGCACCTCGAGCGGTTCCTGGGTCTTCATCGAGATATAGCCGATCTGGGTTAGATATATGGTGCGGCCACGAACGTTGGCCGCCAGCGGATCATAGCCGTAGCGCTGGAACATTCGCGCCAGTGCTTCGATACGGGTGGCATCAGCTGCATCGATTTCACTCACTACTGACGCTGACTGTAGCGCCCAACTGCGCATGGCGAACTCTAGTGGGGAGTCGAACAGTTTAGGATCCAGCCAGCAGTCGAAGACATTGAGCATCGCCTCGACGATATTCTCGGCATAGGCTTCGGTTTGATGTACTAGTCCTTGGGTATTCTTTTCACGCCAGCGTGCGATCAGTGCCTCCAGCAGTGCCTCGCGATCCTTGAAGAACCAGTAGAAACTGGTTCGAGAAAGCTTTAGTCGCTTGGCCAGGGAAAGAATGCGCACGCTATCGACGCCTGATTCCAGTAGTAGCTCAAACGCCGCATCAAGCCAGACGTCTTGAGAACCCTTGGCAGCGGGAATATCGGTGGATGGCATTGAGCAGGTCTCTAAGAATAGTCTAGGAGTAGTGTGGCAAAGTGTACACAGGTGTCTCTTATGTGTACACGTTGTCAGCTACTCTGGCTAAGTCCTAGTGACGGTAAACGTCGCTGCCTTGATCCTTCAAGTTTTAACCTTGGGCTAAGTGTAACGTCGGCGCATCATATCCTAGGTTCTCGAGCATGCGGGCGGCGTACCAGTCGATAAAGTCGATAACGCCGAACTCATAGGTCTCGGAGTAAGGGCCGGGTTGGTAAGCCTTGGAGTTAATGCCACGCTGGTTCTCTTCGGCGAGTTGGCGATCCTGGTCGTTGGTCGCATCCCATACTCGGCGGAGCTGCTCGGGGTCGTAGTCAACGCCTTCCACGGCATCTTTATGAACCAGCCACTTAGTGGTCACCACGGTTTGCTGCGGGCCAAGCGGTAGCACGCGAAATACCACCGCGTGATCGCCCATGAAGTGATTCCATGAATTGGGCAGATGCAGAATGCGCAGTGAGCCCATATCAGGGCTTGTTAATCGGCCCATTAGTTTCTTACAGCCGGGTTTACCGTCCATTGTCATGGAGACAATGCCATCCAGCAGCGGCGTGCGGGTCAGTCGATTGCGTTTGCCAAGGCGCTTCAACTGATAGGGAACTTGTTCCTCATCCCAATCTGCTTGTTTGCATGCCACCAGTTTCTTATAGGCAGGCGTTGCACGCGGATCCTCGGTGTCATCAAACTCTTGCAATGAGTTCAGCAGCTCAGGATGAGCGCCGTTGCAGTGATAGCACTCGCGGTTGTTTTCGATGACGAGCTTCCAGTTGGCTTGCTCGACGATACTGGACTCGACGGCAACCTTGACGTTGTCCATTTGGTACGGCTCAAGGTAATGCTCAAGCGTTTGCAGAAAATCATCAATCGCAGGCGGTTCATCGCTCAGGTTGATAAAGATGAAGCCTCCGGCTGTATGCACGTTGACCGGTTTGAGGCCAAATTGATCGAGATTGAAGTTAGTGCCCATATCGCTACCGGCAAACAACAAGCGGCCATCAAGTTCATAGGTCCACTGGTGATACGGACAGACGAGCTTTGCAACTTTACCCTTATCCTTTACACAAAGGCGCGAACCGCGGTGGCGGCAAACATTGTGAAACGCATGAATAGCGCCTTCACTGCCGCGCACGATGACGATGGGATTATTACCAATATCCAATGTCATGAAGTTGCCCTTGGTAGGGATCTCGCATGTCATGCCGGCAAACAGCCATTCCTTTTCGAAGACCTCCTGCATATCAAGCGCGAACAGGCGGGCATCGTTGTAAAACGGCTGTGGAAGCGAAAAGGTACGTCCTCTTTCTTGCAGCATCTGAACCGTTGAGTCACGAGCTGCAGCGAGTGGATCATCCATCCGATTAGAAACATTTTTTTCCATTACCAGTATCCTCGTAAACCTCCGCTCCCCCCTCAAGGGCTGCGAATCGGCCGATAGTCAATATTGCGTATCTTGTTGTTCTGTTGCGTAACCTGGCGTTTGATTCAAATGTGGCCTGACGTCAGGCTCCGATTGTGTTGCAGGCGCTGGCCTGCCAATTGTCTGCCCGCGACATTAGATGGCGTAGTGGCGACGAAAAAAGAGGTTTCTAAGCGATAAAGAGTGGCACGAGGTAAGTGCGAGTCGCTGTCAGGTAAGTCGGTCGGCAGGCGCGTCCCCAAAATGCAGCTCAAAGGTGCTGACCGTATCGCAAATACGGTTCGGCGATGCATGGTGATGAAGGCTGGTCAGGCAGAGGCGACAATGACAACTAATTTTTTCAATCCGGTCACGACCCAAACCTGGACCAACGGCCGCCACCAGGTGCGTTGCGTCAAGGTGATTCAAGAAACCCAGGATGTGCGCACGTTCTGCTTCATGGCCGAGCAGCCTGTACTGTTCTTCTTCAAGCCCGGTCAGTTCGTGACCCTCGAGCTTGAAATTGATAATCAGCCGATCATGCGCTCCTATACCATTTCCAGCTCTCCCTCCATCCCTTACAGCTTTTCCATCACCGTTAAACAAGTGCCGGGCGGTAAAGTATCTAATTGGCTACACGCCAATCTGAAGGTGGGCGACGAGCTGGTGGTGCACGGGCCGGTAGGTAATTTTAACTCTATCGATTTCCCTGCCGAAAAAGTGCTGTTTCTCTCGGGCGGTGTGGGCATTACCCCTTTGATGTCCATGACGCGCTGGCTTTTTGATACCAACGCCGCTGTTGACGTTGAGTTCATACACAGCGCTAGAGCCCCCCGTGATGTGATTTATCACCGCGAGCTGGTGCATATGTTTTCGCGTATTCCCGAGTTCAAGCTGCATATTATTTGCGAGAACAAAGAGGATATCGGCGAGGCCTGGGCCGGCTACCGTGGCTACCTTACCCAGCCGCTGTTCGAACTCATTGTGCCGGACTTTATGGAGCGGGAGATATTCTGCTGCGGCCCGACCCCTTACATGAACGCCATCAAAAATATTCTTCGTGCCAACAACTTCAACATGGATCATTACCATGAGGAGTCGTTTGGCGCTACGCCGGTTGAGGTACGTGAAGATGTCCTTGAGCTGGCCGAACAGGCAGAGGTCGACGCCGAAAATGTCGACACCAGCGACTTGTTTAGTATCGAGTTTGCCTCTTCAGGGAAAAGTGTGCGTATTCAGCCGGGGGAGACGGTTCATGCGGCGGCGGCCAAGCTGGGTCTGCATATCCCCAAAGCTTGTGGCATGGGGATTTGCGGTACTTGCCGAGTGGAGCTCAAGTCGGGAGAAGTGGAAATGGAGCATAACGGCGGTATTACCGATGAGGATGTCGAAGAAGGCTATATCCTGTCGTGCTGCAGTCGGCCGAAGGGGGATTTAATCGTCGATTTTTAGCCCCGGCAAGCACCTTGCTGCCTAGTTTTAAGCGCCCTAAACGGTTACTTCCCGTCTAGGGTGCTTTGCTTTTTGGGCGGCGTCAGCCGTGTTATTGGCTAAATCTTGCCGATGTCGCAAATACATCGCGTGGTGACGTCGGCAAGCATCTTGGGCCCGGACTCCAACGATAGTATCGCGGTAAGAACGCGTTGATAGGGACTTTGGTTGAAAGCGACCTGGGTTTATCAGCATTAAAGAGTATGTCCAGCACTTAATAAAAAAGTGACTAATGAGGAGGCGGTAATGCTTCAGAATAATTTTTCCCCCAATGCCCGTTTGGCCAATTACGACAGTCTGCTTGCTGAAGCAATCGCTGAAGAAACGGTTCGCCAAGAAGCGCATATTGAGTTGATCGCCTCCGAAAATTACACCAGCAAACTTGTTATGGAAGCACAAGGTACACAGCTAACCAACAAATATGCAGAAGGTTATCCAGGTCGCCGTTACTACGGTGGCTGTGAGTTCGTTGACAAGGTTGAAGCCTTGGCCATTGAGCGGGCCTGCCACCTTTTTAGTGCCAATTATGCCAATGTGCAGCCACACTCCGGGGCTCAGGCTAATGCCGCTGTGTTCATGGCACTGGTGTCACCGGGCGATACGGTATTGGGTATGAGCCTGGCCCACGGTGGCCACTTAACCCATGGTGCTGCACCCAACTTTTCGGGCAAGCATTACAACGCCGTGCAGTATGGCCTCAAGCCGGAAACCGGCGAGATCGATTACGAAGAAGTCGAGCGCTTAGCTCGCGAGCACCAGCCGAAGATGATCATCGCGGGTTTCTCCGCTTACTCTCGCGTGGTGGATTGGCGGCGTTTTCGCGCCATCGCCGATGAGGTAGGCGCTTGGTTGATGGTCGATATGGCCCACGTCGCTGGCCTGGTAGCCGCTGGCCTCTATCCGAGCCCGCTCCCTTACGCTCATGTGGTAACTACCACCACCCATAAAACGCTGCGCGGCCCCCGCGGCGGCTTGATTCTCTCCGCCGATGGCGACGAAGCGCTGTATAAAAAGCTTAATGGCGCGGTTTTCCCAGGCCAGCAGGGCGGCCCGCTGATGCATGTTATTGCCGCTAAGGCGGTGGCGTTTAAGGAAGCCATGAACCAGGAGTTTGTGCGCTACCAGCAGCAGGTGATCGATAACGCTCAGGCCATGGCCAAGGTGTTTATGGAGCGTGGCTACGACGTGGTGTCCGGCGGCACCGACGACCACCTCTTTTTGGTTTCGCTTATCCGCCAGGGCATTACCGGTAAAGATGCGGATGCAGCCCTTGGCCGCGCGCATATCACCGTTAATAAGAATACGGTGCCTAATGATCCCCAAAGCCCCTTCGTGACTTCCGGCCTGCGTATCGGCACCCCTGCGGTCACTACTCGCGGCTTCGATGCTGAGGAGTGTAGCGAGCTGGCTGGCTGGATCTGCGACATCTTGGACGAATTGGCTGCAGGCAAAGACACGGCTTCCATTGAAGCCGAGGTGCAGGCCAAAGTAACCGACGTGTGTGCCCAGCACCCTGTCTACGCTGAGTCCGCCGCTGAAGCCGTCGAATCCATTGCTTGAATCGGCTTGCCGGCAGGGCCCGGCGCGGCTGAACTGAGGAGACCACTATGCAACGCTATTCCGGCTTCGGCCTGGTCAAGCACGCGCTGAGCCACCACGAGAACTGGGAGCGCCAGTGGCGCAACCCCACACCCAAGAAGCAGTACGATGTAATCATCGTTGGTGGTGGCGGTCACGGCTTGGCCACGGCCTACTATTTGGCGAAAGAGTTCGGCGTCAAGAACGTGGCGGTGATTGAGAAAGGCTGGCTGGGCGGTGGTAATACCGCCCGTAATACCACCATTGTGCGTTCCAACTACTTATGGGACGAATCCGCTGCGCTTTACGAACACGCCATGAAACTGTGGGAAGGGCTTTCCCAAGACCTTAACTACAACGTCATGTTCTCCCAGCGGGGGGTGCTCAACCTGGGGCATACCCTGCAGGACATGCGCGATATCCAGCGTCGGGTGAATGCCAATCGGCTGAATGGCATTGACGGTGAAGTTTTAGACGCCAAAGGAGTGCAGGAGCTGGTGCCGATTATGGACTGCTCCAAAAACGCGCGTTACCCGGTAATGGGTGCCTCCTGGCAGCCGCGCGCGGGGGTGGCCCGCCACGATGCCGTGGCCTGGGGCTATGCCCGCGGTGCCGATGCCCACGGCGTGGATATTCTGCAGCAGACCGAAGTCACCGGCTTCAAGATTCGTGATGGCCAGATCTACGGTGTACACACCAACCGTGGCGATATTGAAGCCAAAACCGTCGGTTGTGTGACTGCCGGTAACTCCTCCGTGCTGGCCAAGATGGGCGGCTTTAACTTGCCGTTGGAGTCCCATCCGCTGCAAGCCTTAGTCTCTGAACCGATCAAACCTATTCTCGATACGGTGGTGATGTCGAACCAGGTGCATGGCTACATCAGCCAGTCCGACAAGGGCGACCTGGTGATCGGCGCGGGCATCGACGGCTATAACGGCTATGGTCAACGCGGCAGTTATCCCACCGTGGAGCACACGCTCCAGGCGATCGTTGAAATGTTCCCGATCTTCTCTCGGGTACGCATGAACCGTCAGTGGGGCGGTATCGTCGATACCTGCCCGGATGCCTGTCCGATTATCTCCAAAACGCCGGTGAAGGGTCTGTACTTCAACTGCGGCTGGGGTACCGGCGGCTTCAAAGCCACACCAGGGTCGGGGCATGTATTCGCTGCCAGCCTGGCCAAGGGGGAAATGCACCCCATCGCTGAGCCGTTCTCCATGTTCCGCTTCCATAGCGGTGCGCTGATCGACGAACACGGCGCTGCCGGCGTGGCCCACTAGGGTTCATACGAGAGGAGTATTCGCATGTTCTATATCTACTGCCCCTACTGCGGCGAACACCGTGAGGAAGAGGAATTCCACCCCAAGGGCCAGGCGCATATCGAGCGCCCCAAGGAGCCCGAGGCGTGTAGTGACGAAGAGTGGGGGGACTACCTGTTCTTCCGTGACAACCCCCGTGGCGTTCACCATGAAATGTGGGTGCATGCGGTGGGTTGCCGCAAGTTTTTCAACGTGACGCGTCACACCGTGAGCTACGAGATTCTCGAGACTTACAAAATGGGCGAGCAGCCGTCGATTACTGCCGACAGCCAAAGCCAGGCTCGCGAGGGCGCTGCGGTAAGCCAACAAGAAGGAGTGCGGGCATGAGTCAGTCCAAGCAACAAGTGTACCGCCTTAACACGGGCGGCCGTATCGATCGCTCCCGCACGTTGAGCTTTACCTTTAACGGCCAGCGTTACCAAGGGCACCCCGGGGATACCCTGGCTTCGGCGCTGCTGGCTAACGGTGTGGATATCGTTAACCGCAGCTTTAAATACTCCCGGCCCCGCGGCATTGTCGCTGCGGGTGCCGAGGAGCCCAATGCCATCGTACAGTTAGGCAGCAGTGAAGCGGCCCAGGTGCCCAATGTACGCGCCACCCAGCAGGCGCTATATGAAGGCTTGGCCGCCAGCAGCACCAATGGCTGGCCGAACGTACAGCGCGACCTGATGGGCCTGTTCGGCAAGCTGGGCGGGCAGTTCATGCCACCGGGGTTCTACTACAAGACCTTCATGGCGCCGGCCTCGATGTGGCTGACCTACGAGAAGTACATCCGCAAGGCGGCGGGGCTGGGTCGCAGCCCCATGGAAGCCGATCCGGATAACTATGATCACTTCAATCAGCACTGCGATGTGCTGGTCGTGGGCGCAGGCGCCGCGGGTCTGGCGGCAGCGCTGGCCGCCGCGCGCAGCGGCGCTCGGGTGATGGTTGCCGATGAGCAGGAAGAAATGGGCGGATCGCTGCTGGCCAGCCGAGAAACCCTGGAAGGCAAGCCGGCGGGTCAGTGGGTTGCACGAGTACTGGACGAGTTAGCGGGCTGCGAGAACGTCACGCTGTTGCCGCGTACTACGGCCAACGGCTATCACGATCACAATTTCGTTACCCTCCATGAGCGGCGCACCGAACACCTGTGCGATACGGCGCCGGTGGAAAATGGTCACCGTCAGGTACGCGCACGCCTGCACCGGGTACGCGCCGGTCAGGTGATCCTGTCCACGGGCGCCCACGAGCGTCCGCTGGTCTACGCGGGCAATGACGTGCCGGGCAACCTACTGGCTGGCGCTGTGTCGACCTACATTCGCCGCTATGGCGTGGCACCGGGCCGCAAGTTGGTGCTCTCCACCAGCAACGACTACGGCTACCGCGCTGCTCTGGACTGGAAAGAAGCCGGCTGCGAGGTCGTCGCTATCGTGGACGCCCGCGAGGCGCCTGCGGGCGACTGGGTCGATGCCGCCCGCGCCCAGGGTATCAAGATTATTACAGGCAGCGCCGTTATCGAGGCGAAAGGCAGCAATCGGGTCACCGCGGCACGGGTCGCCAAGATTGATATTGACGCTTTCAAAGTTAGCGGCCCGGTTCAGGAATTGGCCTGTGACACCATCGCCAGCTCCGGCGGCTACAGCCCGGTGATTCACTTGGCGTCCCATACTGGCGCGCGACCTACCTGGCGCGACGATATTCTCGGCTTCGTGCCGGGGCTGGTGAAGGGCGTTCAGGCGTGTGGCGGTGCCAACGGCTGCTATGCGCTGGGTGACGTGCTGGCGGAAGGTGTCGAGGCGGGCATCAAGGCAGCGGCCGCCATGGGGCATGCCGTTCAGACGGTCACTCTGCCGAGCGCTGAACGTCTGCAGCAAGGCCCTGCGGTGGCGCTCTTCCAGGTGCCTCACGAGAAGCCCACGCTGCGCGGCCCCAAGCAGTTCGTCGACCTACAGAACGACGTCACCGCGGCGGGCATCGAGCTGGCGACCCGGGAGGGCTTCGAGTCCATCGAGCACATCAAGCGCTATACCGCGATGGGCTTCGGTACGGATCAGGGCAAGCTGGGCAACATCAACGGCATGGCGATTGCCGCCCGTTGCTTGAATCGCTCCATTCCCGAGGTGGGCACCACGGTGTTCCGTCCTAACTACACCCCGGTGACCTTCGGCGCCATCGTCGGTCGCCACTGCCGTGATTTGTTCGATCCCGAACGCTACACCGCGCTTCACCAGTGGCACGTGGAGCGTGGCGCCGAGTTCGAGGACGTCGGCCAGTGGAAGCGCCCCTGGTACTACCCACAGAAGGTGAATGGCAAAACCGAGACGATGCACGAGGCAGTGGCTCGCGAGTGTCTGGCAGTGCGCGAGAAGGTCGGTATTCTCGATGCCTCGACGCTTGGCAAGATCGATATTCAAGGGCCGGATGCGCGTGAGTTCCTGGCGCGGGTCTACACCAACAAGTGGGAGAAGTTGGCAGTCGGCAAATGCCGATACGGCCTGATGTGCAAAGACGATGGCATGGTCACCGATGACGGCGTGACCAGCTGTCTTGCTGAAAATCACTTTTTGATGACTACCACCACCGGTGGCGCTGCCGCGATCCTGGAATGGTTGGAATTATGGCATCAGACCGAATGGCCGGAATTGGATGTCTACTTCTCTTCCGTGACTGACCACTGGGCCACCGTGACCATCACGGGCCCGGAAGCGCGCAAGCTGCTCGCTGAGATCAGTGATCTCGATCTTGACCGCGATAGCTTTAAGTTTATGGATTGGCGATCCGGGAAAGTGGCGGGAGTGCCTGCCCGAGTCTTCCGCATCTCCTTTACCGGCGAGCTGACCTTCGAGATTAACGTGCAAGCCAACTATGCCATGCATGTCTGGCAGACCCTGTTCAAGCATGGCGAGAAGTACGGCTTGACGCCCTATGGCACCGAAACCATGCACGTTCTGCGCGCTGAAAAGGGCTTCATCATCGTGGGTCAGGAAACCGACGGCTCGGTGACGCCGGAAGACCTGGGCATGCAGTGGTGCGTTGGCTACGACAAGCCCTACTCATGGATTGGTAAGCGGGCCCTGACACGTACTGACACCAAGCGTGAGAACCGCAAGCAGCTGGTGGGGCTCAGGCCGAAAGACCCGAAGGTGATTCTCGAAGAGGGGGCCCAGATCGTGCTTGATCCCAAGCATGCGATCCCTATGCCGATGGTGGGCCATGTTACCTCCAGCTACTACAGCCCGATTCTGGATTCAGGGTTTGCGCTAGCGGTGGTTAAGGGTGGCCATCAGAAGTTGGGTGAAACGGTTTACCTGCCCATGGCGGATGGGCAAACCCATGAGGCTGAAATCGTCAGCACCATTTTCTACGACCCCAAGGGAGAGCGCCAGCATGTCTAACGCGGCCACTTTCGACACCCGTACTGATACCGCTATCCCGGTAGAATCCCCGTTAGCCTATAGCTATCGTCGCAGCGGTGCGCCCCAGGCCGGCGGCCCAAGCCGGCTTCAGCTACGCGAGCGGGCAATGCTTGGGCATTTGATCCTACGGGGTGGTGCCATCGTGCTCGACGAGGCGGTGCGCGAAGTGCTGGGAATCAGCTTGCCTGGGCAACCCCAGGCGTTGGTACAAGATGCCAGCGGTGAACGTTCTATCCAGTGGCTCTCCCCGGACGAGTGGCTGGTCATCGTGCCAGGTGGCGAAGAGTTTCCACTGGAGACCAAGCTGCGCGAGCAATTGGGCAGTGCCCACTTCGCGATTAGCGACGTCAGCGGCGGCCAGACGCTATTAGAGCTTTCCGGCGAAGCAGCCCGAGAGCTATTGATGAAAACGGTGATCTACGATGTTCATCCCAGCAATTTCCCGGTGGGGAAAGGTGTCACTACCGTCTTCGCTAAGGCGACCACTATTCTACGTCGTCCCAGTGAAGAGCGCTGGGAGTTAGTGGTGCGGCGCAGTTTTGCCGACTACTGCTATCGCTGGTTGCTGGATGCCGGGGCAGAATTCGGCATTAACGTACAACAATAAGCGGGCAGGCCGGAGCGCTGTTCCGGCCGCTATGATCTTCCGCAACGGTCTGCCGCTAACTGAGAAGCATGCACTATGAGCCGAATGAGCGATACCTGGATACTGGCCGCCCAATGCCCTAGTCGTTTGGGAACGGTGGACGTCGTCACCCGCTTTCTAAAAGAGCAGCAGTGCTACATCACTGAACTCAACTCTTTCGATGATCGGCTCGGCGGGCGCTTTTTCATTCGCGCCGAGTTTCGCCCAGAGCAAGATGAGTTTCATGAAGAGCGCTTTCACACCGATTTTTTAGCGCGGGCAAGCGAATTCGATATGCAGTTCGAATTGACGGCCCCTGGCAAACGCACCGGCACCGTGATTATGGTCTCCAAGGCCGATCACTGCTTGAATGATCTGCTCTACCGTTATCGGACAGGGCAGCTTCCGCTGGATATCAAAGCGGTGATTTCCAATCATCCTGATCTGGAGCCATTGGCAGCATGGCACGATTTGCCCTACCACTACCTGCCGATCACGCCCGAGACGAAATTGCAGCAGGAAGCCCAGGTACGCGAAATCATCGCGGATACCGACGCTGAATTGGTGGTGCTAGCAAGGTATATGCAGGTGCTTTCCCCCTCTATGTGTGAACTATTAGCCGGACGGGCGATCAATATTCACCACTCGCTGCTGCCCGGTTTTAAAGGCGCCAAGCCTTATCATCAGGCATATGAGAAAGGGGTTAAGCTGGTCGGCGCGACGGCGCACTACATTAATAATGACCTTGATGAAGGGCCGATTATTGCCCAAGGTGTCGAGCCTGTGGATCACACCCATTACCCGGAGGATCTGGTTGCCAAGGGGCGTGATATCGAGTGCCTCACCCTGGCTAGAGCGATTAGCTATCACTTGGAACGTCGTGTGTTCTTTTATTCAGGGCGCACAGTGGTTTTTGGCAACTAGTCTTTTTGGTAACCAATGCTTTTTGCCTAATGCTGTTGTTAATAAACGAAAACAGTTTGAGCGCGCTTTTATAACTGGGTTGCTGTCGTTGCTAAGCTTTTGCCAGAGCGATATGTAACCCCTTGTTATGTGTGAGAAGTTATGTGTGATAAGCCGTGCTTAAAAGTATTATTTTATAAATATAAAAATATCATCAATAAAAGATAGATTAGTTTTATTTATCATCACATCAATAACTTATTGAAATTGTCAGGCACCGCCTGATTTTTCCCCTGTTTATACGTCAAGAGGTGCTCCAATGCCTATCAGTGTTTTCGACCTTTTTAAGATTGGAGTAGGCCCCTCCAGTTCCCATACCGTCGGGCCCATGCAGGCGGCTTTTAAGTATGTCACAACCCTGCGCGAAAACAGCCAGCTCGATGAGGTAGGGCATCTTGAAGTCCATCTTTATGGCTCGTTGTCCGCCACGGGTATCGGACATGCCACCGATAACGCAATTATTATGGGATTGATGGGTGAACGCCCTAGCACAATAGATCCCTCGATTATTGAGCCAGCCATTCAGGCGCTTAAAGAGAGTCAGTCATTACAGCTTGGTCGACAAAAAGAAGTGAAGTTTGTTTGGGAGAGTGACCTGTATTTTCATGAAGAGAGCTTGCCTCATCACCCTAATGCCATGAAGCTGGCGGCTTTTACGCATCAGGGCGACTTGGTGTATGAAAATACCTATTACTCAGTGGGCGGCGGCTTCGTGGTTGAACAGGCCCAGGTGGATATGCCACTGGACGATTTGGGTGGCGTTACCATTCCTTACAACTTCGATACGGCAGACGAGCTCTTGGCGCTATGTAAAAAAGAGCAGCTAAGTGTCAGCCGGCTGATGCTGGAAAATGAGAAAGTCTGGCGGACGGAGGAGGAGGTCAGAAACGAACTGTGGCGTATCTGGAAAGTGATGTGTGAATGCATCGACAATGGATTAACCCACGAAGGGGTACTGCCGGGGGGGTTAAACGTTAAGCGCAGGGCTAAGCTGCTTCACCAGCATCTTCAAGCGGCAGAGCAGAACGATTGCCTGATCGCCTCAACGTTTTCAGCGATGGAGTGGGTGAATATTTTTGCCCTCGCCGTTAACGAAGAGAATGCCGCAGGGGGGCGCATGGTCACGGCGCCCACCAACGGCGCCGCAGGCATCATCCCCGCCGTCTTGCACTACTATATGAAGTTTCAGCCCAATGCCTGTGAGAAAAACGTGGTGGATTTTTTGCTGGCGGCAGGCGCCATTGGCATTCTGTGTAAGAAAAATGCTTCGATCTCCGGCGCCGAAGTAGGCTGCCAAGGGGAGGTCGGATCGGCTTGTGCCATGGCAGCAGCTGGCTTGGCTGATGTGATGGGGGGAACGCCCGAACAAGTCGAGCATGCGGCCGAAATCGGCTTGGAGCACAATTTAGGATTAACCTGTGACCCTGTGGGTGGGTTAGTTCAGATTCCCTGTATCGAGCGCAATGCCATCGCAACGGTAAAGGCGATCAATGCCGCTCAGATGGCATTACGCGGCGATGGCACTCACTTTATATCGTTAGATAAAGTGATTCGTACCATGCGGGATACCGGCAGGGACATGCTGGATAAGTACAAAGAGACATCCAAAGGTGGATTAGCGGTAAATGCCATTGAGTGCTAAACAGCGTCGGCTGAAGTAGATGTAAATGCTGGATCCTTGCTGAGAAAGGGTTCAGCATTCTCTTTTTGAGCTATGGGTGCAAAAGAGGTCGTTAGCTGGTCAATCCCGCCATTCCCATCACAAACTTAAGTCCCAATGAAATCAGCAAGAGAACACCCACACTCGAAAGCCAGATGGTGACTAACCAGCCCAGGCGCTTGGCGAGAGGCTTCATTGTCTTACTCCTCAATACACAGGGGATAGGGGGTTAATGATAAGCGTCGCCAGGTTTTACCTTGCCGCGAAAGACGTAGTAACTCCAGGCGGTGTACATCAAGATAATCGGCAGAATAAACAGCGTGCCTACTAAGGCAAAGCCTTGGCTTTGGGCGGGGGCGGCGACCTGCCAGATAGACGCATCGGGCGGTATAATCGTTGGCCACAGGCTAATGCCCAGACCGCTGTAGCCTAAAAATACCAGCGCCAAGACCAACACAAAGGGCAGGGCGGTGTCTTGAAAGGTGATAGCACGCCATAGCCACCAACCTACCAGCATGACTAACAGCGGTACCGGTAAAAACCACAGCAGGTTGGGTAGCGAAAACCAGCGGGCGGCAATATTCGGGTAAGCCAGCGGTGTCCATACACTGACCAGGGCGATCATCACCAGCAGCCCGAGCATCAACGGTTTGGTGATCCGATACATCCGCTGTTGCAGGGCGCCTTCGGTTTTCATAATCAGCCAGGTGCTGCCCAGTAGCGCATAGGCAAACAGCAGGCCGATGCCGCAAAACAGCGAAAAAGGCGTGAGCCAGTCCAACGCGCCACCGCTGAAGTGAACGCCATCGAAGGCGATACCCTGAATATAGCCACCCAAGGCAACCCCTTGTGCAACGGTCGCCAGCAGCGAGCCGCCAATAAAGGCTTTGTCCCACACATGGCGCCGCTCGGGGGATGCTTTGAAGCGAAACTCAAAGGCGACGCCACGAAAGATCAGCCCCAACAGCATCACGATCAGCGGAATTGCCAGCGCTTCCAGCACCACCGCATAGGCGAGGGGGAAGGCGGCGAATAGCCCCGCACCGCCAAGCACCAGCCAGGTTTCGTTGCCGTCCCACACCGGGGCAACCGTATTCATCATAATGTCGCGCTCCGGCTCGTCATGCACGCGCAGAAAAAGCAGGCCAATACCTAAGTCAAAACCATCCATGACTACATACATCATCAAACCAAACAGGATGATAATGGCCCAGGTGAGCGATAGATCGATTCCCATAATGCACCCCTCATATCTATTAGTGAGTCGTCTGCGTTTCGTTAGCCGCCGAGAGAGGCCGGGCGGGTGTGCGGTGATGGCCTGGGCCACCTAAGGCGGGTGCAGAGGGATCGCCAGGGCCTTTATTCACCAGGTGCATCATGTAAATAACACCGGTACCGAAGACGGCCAGATAAACCACCACAAAGGCGGTTAAGCTAATGCTGAGGTGGACGGCGCTGTGCGCTGAAGCCGCATCGGCGGTTCTTAATAACCCATAAACCACCCAGGGCTGGCGGCCCACTTCGGTGGTAAACCAGCCCGCCAGCAGTGCCACTAGCCCTGCTGGCCCCATGCATAACGTGAAGAGTAGAAAGCGGCGAGACTCAAATAGCCGCCTTTTGACGCGCAGAGTATTGCCCACGATGGCAAGCACAATCATCAACACCCCCAGCCCCACCATCAGTCGGAAGCTCCAGAACACGATGGTCGAGTTGGGGCGATCTTCTGGGGCGAACTCCTTAAGCGCGGGAATTTGTTCGGTCAGGCTGTGCTGTAATAGCAAGCTGCCCAGCACGGGGATTTCCAACTTGAAACGGGTCTCTTCACCCGCCATATCGGGCCAGCCGAACAGAATGAGCGGAGTGGGTTCGCCGCTGCTGTTATCCCAATGCCCTTCGATGGCGGCAATCTTGGCGGGCTGGTGCTCCAGGGTGTTGAGGCCGTGCAAGTCACCCACCACGGCCTGCAGTGGAGCAGTGATCGCCAGCATGAGCAGTGCCATGGAGAGCATGGTGCGCGCTTCAGGGGACGGTCTACCTTTTAGCAACAGCCAGGCAGCAGAGGCCGCGACAAACAGCGCCGTGCTTAAAAAAGCTGCTAGCGCCATATGGGCCAGGCGGTATGGGAAAGACGGATTGAAGACAATCTTCATCCAATCAACGGGGATCACCACACCGTTGACGATGTCGTGGCCTTGCGGGGTTTGCATCCAGCTATTGGAAGAGAGAATCCAAAACATCGACACGAGGGTGCCGAGTGCGACCATGCAAGTCGCAAAAAAGTGCAGGCCTCGGCCGACCCGCTCCCAGCCAAAGAGCATGACGCCCAGAAAACCGGCTTCCAAAAAGAAGGCCGTGAGCACTTCGTAGGTGAGCAGAGGCCCCGTGACGCTGCCCGCAAAGGCGGAAAAGCCGCTCCAGTGAGTACCGAACTGGTACGCCATCACAATGCCCGAGACCACGCCCATGGCAAAATTGACGGCAAATATTTTTGACCAGAAGTGGTAAAGGTGACGATAGGTATCCCGCTGGGTCTTTAACCATAGCCCTTCCAACACGGCCAGGTAGCTGGCTAAACCGATGGTGATGGCGGGAAAAATAATATGAAAGGAGATGGTAAAGGCAAACTGCACCCTGGCCAGATCAATGGCCTCAATTCCGAGCATGGCGCTTCCTCCGATGACAGCCACTTGTGCGCTTTAACGCTTTTGCGGGCTGGTATAGCCGCTGTGTGGCTTCATCGGAATAGTTTAGCGATTGCTGTGCTGCATAACAGGCTCAGTTTTTAACTAAAAAACCGGATCAGTCGAAAGGAGATGGCGTTTGGAATACCCGCTAAAAGAGGCTTAATAACCTGCCTAGTGTTTCCATGCCGCGCTCACTGCTAGGTGTCCAGGGGTGGCCGTAACTCAGGCGCACGCAGTGTCGAAACTGCTGGGTCGCGGAAAAGATCGGGCCCGGCGCTAAGCTAACGCCATGGTCGAGCGCCGTATTGAATAGCCGCAGCGAATCTACCTGCTCGGGAAACTCCACCCATAAAAAGTAGCCGCCCGCAGGACGGGTGATGCGAGTATTGGCAGGAAAGTAGCGATCCGCCGCTGCCAGCATGTTGCCTTGTTGGGCTTCCAGAGCATGGCGGAGCTTACGCAAATGACGGTCATAACCGCCATGCTGCAAATAGTCAGCGATGGCCGCCTGAGCGGGCACGGAAGGCGAGATCGTCGTCATTAGTTTTAGCCGCGAGATGGCCTGAGCATAGCGACCGCCCGCTACCCAGCCCACCCGGTAGCCCGGCGCTAAGCACTTTGAGAAAGAGCTGCAGTGGATGACCAGACCCTCATCATCGAAGGCTTTTACGGGCACGGGCGGCGTGCTGCCAAAATACAGCTCGGCATACACATCATCCTCTAGCATCGGCACTTGGTGCTGTTTTAGCAGCTGATAAAGCGCTTGTTTGCGCCCTTTACTCAGGCTGGCGCCGATTGGGTTTTGCAGATGGCTCATAAACCAGCAGGCTTTGATCGGAAGCGTCCCTAGTCGCTCTGCCAGTACCTCCAGGTCGATACCCTCCCGTGGGTGAACGGGTATCTCCACCGCGCGCAGTTTCAAGCGCTCCAACACTTGCAGGCTGGCATAAAACGCTGGGGACTCGATCGCCACCAGGTCGCCTGGCTCGGTAACGCACTGCAGGGCTAGATTAAGGCCCTCCATCGCGCCGTTGGTAATCACCAGCTCTTCCATCGGCAGTTGAATGCCGCCCAGCATGTAGCGCAGGGCAATCTGCCGACACAGATCGGTATGCCCGGTGGTCATGTCAGCCACCACCTGTTGGGGCGAAAGCGCCCGTAACCCCCGCGTCATACTGATACTCAAGCGCGAAAGCGGAAACAGCTCAGGACTGGGAAAGGCCGATCCAAAGGGCACCGTTCGGTCATCTTGAAGCGAGCCAAGCACCGAGAACACCAACTCGCTGACTTCTACCTCTGCTGGGTCGGTGGGCTGCAGCGTTACACGCGGTTCGTCCAGCAGGCGCCGGGCGTGTTCACGCACAAAATACCCCGAGCGTGCCCTTGCAGTGATAAGCCCACGGTTCTCAAGTAAATAGTAAGCCTGGAACACCGTAGAAGGGCTAATGCCGTGATGGCGGCTAGCCTGGCGCACCGAGGGGATTCGTTCCCCTGGGCCAAGCACACCTTGGCGAATCAGCGTCGCTATCTCATCGGCAAACTGTTCGTAGCGTTTCATGGGATAAACCGTCGGTGTATTGATTAAAACGCCCGAATGCTCCATCACAGTGTTAGCTGGCACAGCGCGGATCTCTGCTTATAGAAAGCACCACTGTGCCGCATGTGCGAAGCGTAAAACAGACTCAAATATAGTAATAAACAGCATATCAGAAAGCAGCGGTGTGAGAGGCTAGTGCTAACTGATACGCCTTATTTCTCTAAAACTGCATCTGTTTGTGCCATCCCTGTATGAGCATAGTAGCGGCTAACTTAAAAGTCGCGCCTTCTAACAAATGCTTAATCATCTACCCCGCGACGCCCCTCGACCGCATAAACCTCCATTCTTTCTTTTTTGGGTATCGGTATGACGCAACGCATTCCACTGCAAGACATGACTAACGAGGCGGCGGTTGAACACCATACGCCTCCGTCTAAGTCGCCCAATTCTCAGTCTCCCAGTAGCAAGCCACCGAAGCTCGGACATATTTATGTGCGAGAAATAAGCGGTTTTTTTCAGCGTATCCGGCGCTTTTCTAACTGGCTGTTGATGGCGCTCTATTTCGGCTTGCCGTGGATCAATTGGGGTGATCGGCCGCTGGTGTGGTTTGACCTCTCTGCCCAAGAGTTCCACCTGTTTGCGGCGACGTTTTATCCACAGGACTTTATCTTGCTCACCTGGATTCTGGTGCTGTGCGCTTTTGGGTTGTTTTTGATCACGGTAGTGGCTGGGCGAGTGTGGTGTGGCTACAGTTGCCCGCAAAGCGTGTGGACGTTTCTGTTTATCTGGTTCGAGCATCGCCTGGAGGGGCCGCGGCACCGGCGCATTCGGCGTGATAAAGCGACAGGTAGACTGGATACGCTATGGCGCAAAACCGCCAAACATGCGGCTTGGCTGCTGATTGCGTTGGCAACGGGAATAGCCTTCGTTGGTTACTTCACGCCGATAAGAGCGTTAATAGTGGATATGTTTACTCTGGATATGCACCCTTTGGCGCTGTTCTGGATCGGTTTCTTTACCCTGTTTACCTACTTGAATGCCGGTTGGCTTCGCCATCAGGTTTGCCTGCATATGTGCCCCTATGCGCGCTTCCAGTCGGCGATGTTCGACGCCAATACGCTGATTGTTTCCTACGATGCCTCCCGCGGCGAGCCGCGTCGGAACTCTCCTCAAAAGGGCGTTGAGGCAACTCAGATCGGTGACTGTATCGACTGTGAGCTCTGCGTTCAGGTATGCCCTACCGGAATAGATATTCGCGATGGGCTGCAATACGAGTGTATTGGCTGCGCGGCGTGTATCGATGCCTGCGACAGCGTTATGGCGCGGATCGATAAACCGCTTGGCCTGATTCGTTACACCACCGAGCGTGCTCTGGAAGGTAAAGCGACCCGTTTCTGGCGCCCCCAGCTGTTGGCTTATACGGCGGCGTTATTCTCCATGGTGGTGCTGTTAGTCGGTTTCTTGAACGCCCGGGTGCCCATTGATGTAGAGATTGTCCGCGACCGTCAGGCGCTGTTTGAAAGCACGGCAGAGGGTCGCATTATCAATTACTACAACGTGACACTGCGCAATCAAGATGGCCAAACACATCATTACGCGGTATCAGCCGCGGGGTTGCCAGGGCTTCGTCTGCAGGGAGTGGATACCTTAGAGGTGGCGGCTTTTGAAACACGCAGCCTGCGTCTAGCACTCACCACCGATGCGGACAATCTTTCACAACCTAGCCATCCCATCGAACTGCGCTTTATCGCATTAGATGACCCTTCCATCACGAAGGTCAGTGAAACACGTTTCCTGGGGCCTTTTAGCGAATGATGGCTGCATACAAATCCATGACTCCAGGTGGTGAGTAACATCTGGGGGGCGTAACAACCATTTGTTAAGCATCCCCTGACGTTTCGTCAGTGCACACAGGGAGTTTATTTCTGCATTGTTAATTAACGGCAGATTGGCGAGATATCGCTGCCGGTCAACAACAATGAATAAGTGCGCTGAGGTCGTTATGTCTTCCCCGTTTGAAAATATCCGCGTTATTGATGCTACCCACGTATTGGCTGGCCCTTTTGCTACCTACCAAATGGCGGTGTTGGGCGCCGATGTGATCAAGGTGGAGTCCCCCAGCGATCCCGATCAAGCGCGTATGCAAGGGGCGGATCGAGCGCTGAATGACCAGGGGTTGGGCACCGCTTTTATGTCCCAAGCCAGCAACAAAAAAGCGGTAGCAATCGACTTTAAAAACACCGCCGGGCGTGAGGCGCTAAAGAAGTTACTCGCCACCGCAGATGTGTTTGTCGAAAACTACCGACCAGGGGCGTTAGAAAAGCTCGGGCTGGGCTATGAAGCGCTTAAAGCGCTCAATTCCAAGCTGATTTACTGTTCCATTTCGGCGTTTGGTAGCACCGGCCCACGCCGGGAGCTGACTGCCTACGATAATGTTATCCAAGCCTACTCCGGTATGATGGCGATGACCGGTGATCAGCATACTGGCCCGCTCAAAAGTGGCGCGCCGGTGGTGGATTATGCCACCGGCACTACCGCCGCTTTTGCCATTGCAACGGCGCTGTTTCAGCGCGAGCGCAACGGTGGCAAAGGGCAGTTTGTGGATGTGTCGATGTCAGATACGGCGCTGATGCTGTCTAGCCCCTACTTAACGGCGTTTAAGTGGAGTGGCAAACCACCTGAACCTAAAGGCAATACCTTTCCCTTTGCCACCATTGGCTGCTACCACGCTTCAGACCAGCCGTTAATGATTGCCGCCTCCAACTTGACCCAGCAAAAGCGCTTATGGACGGCCCTGGGTCGGGAAGACATGATTAAACAGAATAATAATCAACGCCTTGATAGCCACGCTGAGGAAGCCCAGGTGATCGCCGAGATTATTAGCACGATGACCGCCGACTACTGGGAAACCTTTTTGCAAAAACGCCGGATTCCTGCCTCACGGATTAGGCGCTTAGAAGAGACGCTGGCCGATCCCCATGTGCAGTCACGGGGTGTTTTACACGCCCAGCCGCTAAGTTCAGGCATTGATAACCCAGGCATTGAAAAAGAGCTCACTGTGCCTGTATCAGCGTTTTGTATGTCTGAAGGCACCCGCGGTATTACCTCGCCACCGCAAAAAGTCGGCGCGCAAACCACCGAAGTGCTGATGAGCTTAGGCTATTCACAGCAGGATCTAGCCGCGCTGATGGCGGCTGGGGCAATCGCCGGGCCTTTAGAGGCGAGCGCTAGGGTAGCGAGTGACACAGGAGAACGATCTTGAACAACGCCACACTTCGCCCTATTGAACGCCTCGCTCAAGCTGCGTATGACTGGTGTCAGAGACCCTTAACCGCTTATATTGACTGGGCCACCCGCCGGGCGCTTTTGGATTGGTTTGCCACCACGCTGCCGGGGTGTCGTCAAGCGCCCGCCACACTGCTGGCGGATGCCTTTGCCGCCACCCGAGGTGAGGGCAAAGCGGTGTGTTATGTGGATGGGCGTGTTGGCTCACCCCGCTATGCGGCTTTGCTGAATGCTACGGCGAGCCACACCGTCGAGTTTGATGACATCTTCAAGGATGGTGGCTACCACCCCGGTAGCTCAACGATTGCGGCGGCTCTCGCGGTCGCGCAGGACATCCAGGCCCCGCGCGAGCAGCTCCAGCGCGCCATTGTCGGGGGCTATGAAGTGGGTTGCCGCATTGCGCTCGCTATCCAGCCCAGCCACTACCGCTTCTGGCACACCTCCGCCACGGTGGGCACCATGGGCGCTGCGGTATCAACAGCTATGCTGCTGGGTGCCACCCCAGGACAAATCGCCCATGCCATTGCTCTGGCCAGTAGTTTTGCTGGGGGGCACCAGCAGAACTTACAGGGTGAAGGTATGGCGAAACCGCTGCACGCCGGCCATGCCGCCGATGCGGGGCTGATGGCGGGCATCGCCGCGACAAAGGGTGTAACCGCATCGCTAGATAGCCTGCATGCCAGCAATGGGTTTGCAGCTGCCACCAGCGATTCCACTGGCGACTGGGCGATGGCGCTGGAAGGCATCGGCGACTGGACGCCGATTACCCGCATGACGGTCAAAAACCATGGCTGCTGCGGGCATATTTTCCCCGCGCTGGATGGCTTGAAAGCACTGCAAGCCAGCGTACCCATCACTCCGGAAGCCATTGAATCCATTCATATCGAAGGGTATGGCGCGACCTATTCGATGTGCCATCGTCCGACGCCTTCAACTGCCCAAGAGGCGCGTTTCAGTATTCAATACTGTATTGCTGCTTTCTTGGTGCTGGGCAAGGTCAGGCTGCAAGCCTTTGAGCCCCCCGTACTGGAAGATGCCCGCATCCGAGCATTAATGCCCAAGGTGAGTGTTGCGGAGCGTGCGGATATTGCGGCCCGATACCCCCGGCAGCGGATGGCCAATATTATCGTCACGACCGTTGATGGTAAGACCTATCAATATTTACAGGAGACCCGCAAAGGTGATCCCGAGGATCCTATGAGTGACGCTGAGCTATTTGAGAAATATCAGGAATTAGTCAGCGGCATGCTTTCACCCACCACCGCTCAGTCTTTCCAAGAGATTGTGATGGCAAGCAATGAGCTACCAGGTTCTGCTCCATTGCTGGATTCTCTCGGTGCCCTTAAAAGTAACAGACAATAAGTTAACCAATACCCAATATATCGTTGGTGGTCGATAACGTGGGGCTATGCCAGTATCAGTAAAGTGGTTATCACAATTATAAATAACGAGGTGCTTAATATGAGTTACAAGCTAAATGCTTGCCGTAAATTAATGGCGGGCGCCGCTTTTATATCATTGTCTTTGCCATTTGCAACGTTAAGTGCAAGTGATGATAGTTGGCCGCAGGGGGCTGTCAGTTTCATTATGCATACTCAGGCGGGCGGTTCAGCAGATGTTTTCATAAGAACCCTGGCTGAGTCGTTAGAGCCTCAAATTGGCCAGCCGATTGTGGTTATTAACTCTCCTGGCGGTGGTGGCGCTACGCAAATGTCGCGCCTAAAGAGTGCAGATCCAGATGGTTTAACACTCGGTATTAATACGCTATCTCACTTTACCGGAATGCTGACAAACTTAAACGGCGTTTTTGCTCTGGATGATTTTTCCTGGATTGCTTCTGCGCAAGAAGATGTCCATATAGTGTTTACGAAGCATCAATCTGAAATAAGTAGTATTGAATCATTGATTGAGAGAGCAAAAGAGGGCAACAAAAAAGTTAGCGTAGGCGGGTTTGGCCCCCAAGGTTCAACACAAAATATTGCTATTTCGATGCTGGAAAGTGCTACGGATGTGGATTTTGAGTGGATCGCCTATAACGGTACGCCCGATATTATTGCTGCGGTGATGGGTGGACATGTGGATGTAGGTGTATCAAATCTGAGTGCTTTAAACACTTTTTTTGATGCAGAACGGATTCAAGGGCTCGGCGTTATTGCCGATGAGCGGCTAACAAACCTGCCAGATGTACCCACTTTTGCGGAAAAAGGCATTGATGTGGATACCAGCTGGGTACAGGTTAGGGGGGTATTTGGGCCAGCGGGCATTCCTCTAGAAACGCAGCAACAAATTGCTGATGCCTTTCATGAAGCCATGAAGAGTGAGCATTATCAAACCTATGCCCGTAATGCAGGCATTACGGACTCTTGAATGGGGCCTGAAGCATACACCGAATTTGCATCACGAATTAGTGAGGTGGCTAAGGCTGAGTTAGATCAGTAGGTTTGGGAGTTGATGGTTTTTAATTTTGCTAACTGAGCGTTATGAATTAACGGCGCTCAGTGGGTGGAAATAGATTTGGAAATTGTTTTTTTAATGACGCTATAAAAATAGCTATAAAAAGAGGTGCATGCCCATGTTTGCTAAAAAAAGAAACGTAATATCTAAGGTGTTGGTAAGTGCTGCAGCCATATCGATGATGGTAACGGGCTCCATGGCAACCGCCAATGAAGGTGAATGGCCCCAGGACACCGTTCGCGTGATTATGCATACCAAGGCGGGTGGTTCTTCCGATGTGTTTATGCGCACACTAGCGGAATCATTGGAGCCCCTGATAGGCCAGTCGATTGCGGTGGTGAATTCCCCGGGCGGCGGCGGTGCTAGCCAGATGACGCGAGTGCGCACTGCAGAACCTGATGGTTTGACATTGGGGGTGAATACCCTGTCGCATTTCACTGGCATGCTGACAAATCTAAAGGGTGTGTTTGCGATAGATGACTTTAGCTGGATTGCCTCTGCACAGGCTGATCCCAACTTGATTTGGACGCGGGTCGACTCCGAGCTAAGTGATCTGGATGCGTTGATTAACGAAGCCAAACATCGCGATGGAAAAGTTACCGTGGGCGGGTTTGGCCCCCAGGGCTCCACGCAGCATATCGGCCTGACCATGCTAGAACAGGAAGCTGGTGTCGAGTTTGAGTGGGTGCCATTTAATTCCACTCCCGACATTGTGGCAGCCGTATTAGGCGGCCACATTGATGTAGGCATGTCTAACTTGAGTGGCGCCCAAGCGTATTTTGATGCGGGACGTTTGCAAGGGCTTGGAGTGCATGGGGAAGACAGGCTGGATAGCCTCCCTGACGTGGCCACTTTTGAAGAACAAGGCTACGACGTTGACTCAAGCTGGGTACAGGTAAGGGGTATCTTTGGGCCAGCAGGCATTCCAATGGAAACCCAGCAGCAAATTGCCGATGCGTTCCACGAAGCGATGAAAGCCGAGCATTACCAAGCCTACGCTCGTAGCGCTGGGGTAACTGACTCCTGGATGGGGCCCGAAGAGTATACTGAGTTTGCCTACCGCATTAGTGGCATCGCTCAAGCAGAGTTAGATAAAGATAGCGATTAAATGTAGTAATAAAAAGTGCGGCGAATATGTCTTCGTCGCACTTTTTTATACCTTTCTGTATCTTTAAATAAACCCTTTTTTTATATTTTATGGTTGCCATAACAATTTAATGGGCAGCTCCTTATGTATGGTCAATGGAAAGTGACTGTTGTTATCGACAAACTAATAGTATCGTTTTTTTGTTTCACTCCATTGCCGACAATAATGTATGAGAGGACGTTGTGATGACGCAAGATTCGTTAGTTACTTATTCCATCGATAACGGCATTGCGCTGCTAACACTAAACCGACCCGATAAGCGCAATGCTATGAGCGATGTCATGCGCGCGGAGTTAGTTGCCCATTTAGTCAATATTCGTACGGATCGCTCGGTGCGTGCCTTGGTGCTGACTGGCAACGGCAAAGGATTCTGCGCGGGTGGCGATATCGCCGGTATGAAAACCCGCATGGAAGCCGATCCCGCCACCGTTGGTTTTAATGGCTGGGAACGCCAGCAGGGCGTTCACTATGCGGCGAGTCTATTACTTAACTTACCCATTCCCACAGTGGCAGCGGTGAACGGCGCGGCCGCTGGTTTGGGGGCGGATTTAGCGCTCTCCTGCGACTTTGTGATTGCCTCTGACTATGCCCACTTCACCTGGGCCTATATTGCCCGCGGGTTGATTCCAGACGGCGGAGGCATGTACTTTCTGCCACGCCGGGTAGGGCTAGCACGCGCCAAAGCGCTGATTTTTAGCGGTCGACGGGTCAATGCCGATGAGGCGCTGCAGCTGGGGATTGCTGATCAGCGCTGTAGTGCTGATGAATTGCTTAGCACCGCCCACACCATGGCGGATGAGATGAGCAGCGGCTCACGCACGGCGGTGGCACTGACCAAATCGATTATCAACAAAAGCTACGAAATGTCTGAAAGCCAAGTCTTCGCCGAAGGCAGTAAAGCCCAGGGCATCTGCTACACCTCCGAAGAGCACCGTGCCTCGGTGCAAGCGTTCCTTGATCGTATGAAGGAGGCTCAACAATGAGCCAGATCCACGCCCTCCTAAATCCTAAAAGTATTGCCGTTATCGGTGCCTCTGCAGACCCTAAAAAAACCTCCGGGTTGCCAGTCTCTTATTTGCTTAAGCACGGTTTTAAAGGCCCGATTTACCCGGTTAACCCGAAAGCCACCGAGATTCAGGGGCTAACCTGTTACCCCAGTGTTGAAGCACTGCCCGAAGCGCCCGATGTAGGTCTTGTGCTGCTGAATGCCAAACGCAGTATCGACGCAGTGCGCTCCCTGGCCAAAATGGGCTGCCAGGCAGCGGTTGTGCTGGCCAGTGGCTATGCAGAGGCTGGGGAGGAAGGTCAGGCGCTACAAGACGAACTAAAAGAAGCCGCGGGTTCCATGCGCATCCTCGGCCCCAACACCATTGGCTTGGTTAACCTATCGGCAGGCATTCCCCTCTCCGCTAGCGGCGCGCTGGAGGTTAGCGAACTGCCCAAGGGGGGTGTTGCAGTGGTGTCCCAAAGTGGCGGCATTTTAGGCGCGCTCCTCTCTCGGGCCGCCGGGCGGGGCATTGGTTTATCGTCGCTGATTGCCACCAGTAATGAGGTGGATTTGGAAGTCAGCGATTTTGTTGACTACCTGGTTGATGATCCGAACACCAAGGTGATTGCGCTCTACCTGGAGAGCGTTCGTCACCCGGCGCGTTTCCGTGAGGTTGCACTACGCGCGCGGGCAGCGGGCAAGCCGCTGGTAGTATTTAAAATTGGCCGTTCCGAAGCCGGCGCCAGCGCGGCAAGCTCCCACACCGGCGCCCTGGCGGGGGAAGACCGCGTTTACGATGCCTTCTTCCGTGAGTTGGGGGTCATCCGGGTTAATACCTTTGACGAGTTCTTGGACGTGCCCGCGGTACTCGTTGCTGGCCGTCAGCTGGCCGGGCGTCGGGTTGCGGTGCTGACCTCAACCGGGGGCGCCGGTACGCTGATTGCCGATAGCCTCGGCGTCAACGGCTTTGATACGCCCGCGCCTGATCACGCTACCGCAGAAAAACTGCGCGCCTTGCAGGGCGATACACCGACCGCACTAGATCGTAATCCCATTGATGTGACCCTGGCGGGGCTGCAGCCCGACTTGCTGCGCCAAGCTATTCGTATCCTGCTGGAAAGCGATAGCTACGACGCCTTGATCGTGATTATTGGTTCCTCCGGGTTGGCAATGCCTGACCTGGTGGTCGGGGCGATCAGCGATAGCTTGGCGACCAACAATAAGCCGCTACTGGCCTACGTTAGCCCCTACGCACCCAGCACCCTACAGCGCTTGAACCGCGCCTCTATACCAGGCTTTAGCTCACCGGAGAGCTGCAGCGCGGTGCTGCAAGCATTGCACTTTATTGGCCAGCCGTTGCGTACTGGCGGTGAGACGGCAAACGTATCCCTGCCTGACCTAAGTGCTCTGACATCTGGTGCCATCGACGAAGCCGCTGCCAAGCACCTGTTTGCCCAAGCTGGTATTCAGATACCGCCCAGCCGCGTCGTTCACTCCCGTGAGGAAGCGGAACGTGCGGCCAATGAGCTAGGCGTGCCCGTGGTGCTAAAAGTGATGGATGCCAATTTGCTGCACAAAAGCGACATTGGTGGCGTTGCGCTGCACTTGAAAGCGGATACCATCGGCGAGCGCTTTGAGCAGATGGTGAGTGATGTTGAAGCACACGTAAGTCATCGCCCAGATACCTTCTTGGTGGAAGCTATGGTCGCGGGCGGGCATGAGCTGATCCTAGGGGCTAACCGTGATGCGCTGGGTACTGCTATTTTGTTGGGGGCAGGGGGCGTAACGGCGGAGCTTTTCAAGGATACGGCGATTCGCTTATTGCCCGAGCAAGGTGGCCTAACCCTGGAGCAGGCGCGGGAAATGATGCAGGAGCTCACCACTTGGCCGTTGCTTGATGGCTACCGGGGAGCATCACCCCGCGATACTGAGGCCCTCGCCCAGGCGATGGTTGCCTTCTCAGCCTTAGCGGCTGAATTAGGTGATCGGCTGACCACGGCCGAGATCAATCCACTGTTTGTGATGCCAGCAAGTCAAGGGGTTGTGGCTGCTGATGCGGTGCTCGTACTGGAGAATAGCGCAACAGGAGGTGACGCCCATGGCTGATACACAGGCGTCTGGTCATGTTCACCTTCGCCAGGAAGGCGCGATCGCCATCATCACTCTGGATAACCCTCCGGTGAATAGCAGTACTGATGCAGTGCGCCGGGGCATCCTGAGCGCTTTGGGCAAGATCGATACTCAGCAAAGTCACGTTGTGGTGCTGATGGGCAAAGGCCCAAATCTAATGGCGGGTGCCGACCTGCGTGAGTTGGAGCATGAGCCAACAGAGCCCACGCTGCCCCAGGTCACCGCAGCGCTGAGCGCTTTTCCGGTGCCGGTGATTGCAGTGGTCAGCGGGCATACCCTGGGCGGTGGGCTAGAGCTGGCGCTGGCCTGCGATAGCCGAATTGCCACACCGACCGCACTGCTGGGCTTACCCGAAGTCACGGTCGGGGTGATACCGGGGGCCGGTGGCACCCAGAGATTGCCTCGGGCGGTGGGTCTACCCAAGGCGTTGGAGATGATTGTCTCGGGCAAGCCCATTACCGCTGTTGAAGCCCACAAGATTGGGCTAGTCGATGAGCTACTCCACGCCAGTGATGATGAGGCGCTAGACACGCAGGTAGTGGATTACGCCAGCCGCTACCAGGGCGGCAAGCAGCCATTAGCAGAACGCGACTTGCCACCCGTAGATGAGCAGGCGCTAAAGGCTCAGGTCGATAAGCTGCTGGCACGCGCCCGCGGTTTGCCCGCCGCGCCGGTCGCCGCTGAGATGGTGATGCAGGCGGGCAAGCTAAGCTTTTGCGCCGCGATTGCCGAAGAGCGTGCTCAGTTTTTGGCCTTACGCGGTAGCACCGCCGCCCAGGCATTGCGTTATTTATTCTTTGCAGAGCGGGAAAAACCCTTTGTGCCCACGCAGCCGGTTGACCCCGCAACGATCAGACGGATTTCGGTGGTGGGGGCAGGCACCATGGGCAGCGGCATAGCCCTTTGTGCGCTGATGGCAGGATATAGCGTCGACCTACTAGAGCTAAATGACCAAGCGCTGCAAGCAGGCGTGGCGCGAATTACCCAGGCGTTGGATGAAGGTGTTAAACGCCAGCGGTTAACTCAGGTGCAATACGATGAAGCGCTAACTCGCCTGAAACCCACTCAGCATTTACCCGATGTTGCAGGTACAGACTTGGTCATTGAGGCCATTGTTGAAGATTTGGCTATCAAGCGCTCGCTATTTGCCGATCTAGCCAAGTGGGTTGGCGAAAGCACGCTTCTAGCCAGCAATACGTCCTATCTGGATATTGATCACATTGCCGAGAATATTCCTTATCCTGAGCGCGTACTGGGGCTGCATTTTTTTAGTCCTGCCGACCGTATGCCGCTGCTCGAAGTCGTACGCTGCCAAACCACCAGCGAGCAAACGTTGAGTACTGCCATGAGTGTTACGCGGCGGCTCAAGAAAAAGGCAATCGTGGTCGCCAATTCATGGGGGTTTGTGGGCAACCGGCTCTATGCAGCCTATCGGCGCCAGTGCGAGTTTATGCTGGAAGAAGGCGCTAGCCTGGAGCAAATCGATGCCGCTTTGGAAGCCTACGGTTTCGCCATGGGGCCCTTCAAGGTGGCGGATATGTCCGGGCTGGATATCGCCTGGAAAATGCGCCAGAAAAGCGCCGATACCCGACACCTGAAACGCTACGTGGGCATACCGGATCTGATTTGCGAAGCAGGCCGTTTAGGGCGCAAAACCGGCTGTGGTTACTATCGCTATGACGAGGCAATGCGACCGGCCTCAGATCCTGACGTCGCCCTGATAATCGAACGCTACCGGGAAGAGCAGGTGATCACCCCGAAAGCGTTTAGCGAGCAAGAGATCCAGCAGCGTGCCGAGCTCACCCTAATTAACGAAGCCCTGCTGCTGCTGGATGAGGGCGTGTGCCAGCGGCTTGCGGATATTGATATTGCGTTGGTCAATGGCTACGGCTTCCCCCGTTGGCGAGGCGGCCCGCTATTTATTGCCCGGCAGATGAGTGGTGGCCTACTGGAGCGCGAGCTGGACAAGTTGGCCGAGGTCAGTGGTAAAGGCCACCAGCGTGCTAAATCGCAGGTTCTGTTTGGAAAATAAAATTTGCCACTATGTCGATAATCCTTTAGTCGTGTTTCAGCCTAATAGTAGCGGTGGTCAAGCCTGATAAATGGTCAGTTTCTCTTTTGGCCGCTCTGCGACATGATTGGACGAAATGCAGCACTTAAAAAACAGCACTTAGAAAAGCAGGATTAATAAAAATAAGTGTGATGACGTTTTTAATGCTACGTCAATCATTAACTATAAGAAATATGGAGGTCGCCAATGAGTATCGAAAGCTCTGATGCAGAGACGTCTGAAGTAGTGCATAAAACACTAGTTATACGGAAAAAATGGCTGGAATTAGCGGTATATTTCTTATTGCTGATAGCGACTGCTTTATATGCCAGTGAGGCGCTTAATCTGCCTAGCTATGGCTCTCCCGGTATAGGTGCCAGTGGATTTCCACTATTAGTGGCACTGCTTGTTGGTGTTTCATTAGTACTTTTAATCGTTGCAAGTTTTTTAAGCAAACGCAGTCAAGAAAGCGACTCATTAGTTGAGATAAACCGACCTGCACAAGTGTTGGTGTCGGTTATTGTTATGGTGGCGGTTGTGTTAGCGCTCGAATGGTTAGGGCTGATTGTTGGGATTGCGCTTCTTGCTTTCTTATTAATGAAATTGGGAGGGGAGAATCGTTATTCGCTACTGCTAACGCTGCCGCCATTATTGGCTTTAGGCATTTACGCCATTTTTGTACTGGTGCTCGGCGTCTATTTTGATTGAGGTTTGAACATGATTGATAATCTTTTAATAGGGCTGAATGCCTTTTCAGACCCCATGGTGCTTGTAGGTCTTATCGCGGGTGCTTTTATTGGTTACTTGATTGGTGCTATTCCTGGCTTAGGGCCGAGCTTGGGTATTGCCCTGATGATACCTTTCACCTATAACATGGATCCGCTTGTCTCTATCGTCATGCTGGTCGCGCTGTTTGCCGCTGCCGAATACGGTGGTGCTATTTCGGGTATCTTACTTAACTCCCCAGGCACCGCAGCAGCGGTGGCGACCACGTGGGATGGTTACCCGCTCACCAAACAGGGTAAAACCGGCATTGCGCTGAATATTTCAATTATTTCGTCGGGTATCGGTATCTTTGTCAGTACCATCCTGCTGTTTTTAACCGCCGTGCCACTTTCTGAATATGCGCTAAATTTTGGGCCATCGGCTTATTTTGCGCTTGCCTTGCTGGGCTTGAGTCTGGTGTCGAGCTTCTCTTCCGGTTCACTGCTGAAAGGGGCCCTGGCGATGGGGCTTGGCCTGGCATTGGCCACCGTTGGGCTGGATAGTCAAACTGGTGTTCCACGCTTCAGCTATCATCCCGATTTTTTTGAAGGCCTGCCGTTAGTACCTGTACTGCTCGGCTTGTTTGCACTTTCAGAAGTGCTCTTCATGATTGAGGCGGGTGCAAGCCATAAAATAAAGAACCAGCCCATGAGCGGTATCTTAGAGGTTCCCTTTAAGACCTTTTATAAGATGAAATATCTGTTTTTACGTAGCTCATTAATTGGCTATTTTGTGGGTGTCATACCGGGTGCTGGGGCTTCAATTGGTTCCTTCATCTCCTATGCGGTAGCTAAGCGTTTCTCAAAGCACCCAGAGCTGTTTGGTAAAGGCAGCTACGAGGGTATTGCAGCATCTGAAACGGCCAATAATGCATCGGTTTCAGGCTCCTTATCGCCGTTGTTGGCGTTAGGTATTCCTGGTTCAGCCACGACCGCCATTATGATTGGCGCTTTAATGATCCATGGGGTGCAGCCGGGACCATTGCTGTTCACCACTAACCCGGAAATTCCCTATACTGTGTTTGTTTCGCTCTGGTTGAGTGTACCGATTATGGTCTTTATTGGCCTTGCAGGGGCACGGTTTTGGGCGAAAGTGGCGGACATTCCCCGACCGGCGATTGCCGCTATCGTGGCCTCAATTAGTTTGATTGGTGCTTATGCGTCGACAAGCTCCATGTTCCCTGTCTATGTGGCGCTGACTTTTGGTGTTATCGGCTATGTGCTGCGTAAAGCGAAGATCCCCCTGGCGCCGATCATCTTGGCGCTGGTGCTGGGCGACATGCTGGAGACGAATCTGCGTCGCGCGCTGTCTATTTCAGATGGTGATGTGACGACCTTTATTACCAATCCGATCAGCGCAACGCTGCTACTCATCGCGTTCCTGTCATTTTTACTCCCTGCGCTCGGGGTTTTCCGTAAAAAGGTAAAAGGGTATAGGCGCGCTCACTAATCAGCAGTGTCTTAGAGTGTTTCCTAATGACTGGGAGGGCGGCGTGCAATGCAACAAGGGGGCGTGCATAAGGGAAGTGTAAAAAAAGCGTTTGCCTGTATTTGTTTAAGCCTTGGCACCGCCTTTCTGGTACAGACAATGCTGTTAGTGGCGGTGCCACTGGCAGCCATTGAGCTGGGTGCAACGCCATTAATGCTGGGCTTAATCGTTAGCACCCCCTACGTTTTACCACTACTGCTGGCGCTGCCTTTTGGTTCGCTGGTCGCCCGGCTAGGCAGCCCGCGCACCCTTCAGCTTGGGGCAGTAGCCATGGTGATCGGTGCTGGGTTATTGGTTGTGGTGCCAGGCTTCCAAGGATTGATTGCAGGGCAACTGGTGATTGGCTTGGCGCAGCTGCTGATGATTATCTCAGCGCAAACGGCGATTACCTATCTGGGACAAGGCTCCGCGCTGGAGAAGTACTTTGGCTGGTACACCACCTATTTATCGATTGGTCAGATGGTAGGGCCGCTGCTGGCTGGCTGGATCATCGACTATCGGGGTGGCCCTGGCGCTGCTTTCTACGGCGCTTTTATTGCCTCGTTCGTGGCGCTGGTGTCATTTTTTATGGTCAACCGGCATAAATCAAAAAGCGATCAACCTCGCGATGGACTGTTGGTCAGCGCGGGGCAGCAATGGCAACTGCTGAAAACCTCTCAGGGAGTGAAGCTATCGTTGATTATCTCCCTAGCAGCTATGCTAGCGTTGGGAGCTCACGGTAGCTACTTCCCGGTTTATCTTGAAAGTTTGGCGCTTTCGGGAACCACCATTGGGCTGTTGGTTAGCCTGCGCGCGCTTGCCTCTATGGCCGTCAGGCCGTTTACCAGTGCCATCGTCGCGCTGCTTCATGGCCGCTACACGACGATGTCTCTCACCTTGCTGTTTATGGCGTTGGGGCTAATGCTGGTGGGGGTGACGGGCAATGTCTATTGGCTCTGTTTGTTTTCAATTCTGGTAGGGCTAGGCGCGGGGCTATCTCAGCCGCTTTCCATGGTGGTCATCGCAGAGTCAGTACCGGAACGGCAGCGAGCCCATGCCTTGGCGGTGCGCCTGATGGCTAACCGGGCGATGCAGTTTGCCGCGCCACTGTTATTGGGGATTATCACTCAGCTTGGCGGTTTTACGTTGGCGTATTTTGCCTGTGGGGTACTGCTGCTGTTCCATTGGTTGCTTTTTCAACGTCTTAGAAGGCAACACTCCATTCAGTGAACGTTAGTTAATCGGGTTGGCCCAAGGGGTGGCCGATTAGCGCCTTCATCCATTCAAGAAACTTGATCAGTGCATCTGAGGGGCGGGCGTCTTTGGGCCATGTCAGGTAGTACGCCTCGCCTGTGCGGCAAACTGTGTCTGACAAGGCGATAAAACTACCTTCCTGCAACTGGCGCTCTACAAATACCTTAATCGCGATAGCGCAGCCAATATTCATGGAAGCCGCTTCATAGGCTAATGCTGAGTTATCGAACTTCATGCCAGATTCTGCATCGGCGACCGATAGACCGCTTTCCGCCAGCCATGTCTTCCAATCGTCTGGGCGCGCCATAGAGTGTAGCAGGCGTACCTTGGCGACATCGTTTTTGGCTAACTTTTCGGTTTCCCATAAGGCGGCTGAGACTATCGGGATAAGCTCAATATCGACTAGTTTCTCGGCGTGTAAGCCTGGCCAATCGCCATGCCCGGAGCGAATGGCGGCATCAACGCTTTGGGTGGGGAAGTCGACAGGTTTTAAGGAGGATGAGAGCTTAACCTCAAGCAACGGATTTTTATTATGAAAATCGGCTAGCCTGGGGATCAACCAGCGCTGCGAAAATGTGGTGTAGGACTGAATAGAAAGCACGTCGCGCTGATTGCGACGTGACACTTTGCGCGACGCGTTTTCGAGTTCCCGGAAGGCATTTTTAACCCCAGCGTAAAGCTCGGCACCCTCTTGAGTGAGCTCAATGCCACGGTGCAGGCGGGTGAACAGCGCTACGCCAAGGTAGTCCTCTAACACTTTGACTTGGCGGCTAACCGCCACTTGCGATACATGCAGCTCATCCGCAGCGCGGGTAAGGCTGCGAAGACGGGCGGCTACCTCAAACGCTCTGAGCGGATTGAGGGGAAGTAGTGGGTGGCTCATAGGGTTACCAACAGTGCCGCTTAAAGCTGACGTATGGGTGAGTGCTTTTGCATAGGTAGCAATGATTTTAAAAAAATAATCGTTATATAAAAATGATAATAACCAACTGATAGTAACCCAACGCCTGATGTGAATCGAGCTAACAAGGGCTTATGGAACTTTGGTGATCACCGCTACCTGGTTCCAATCATTAGGCCAGGCGCGCCCGGCGGCGATGATTGCACTGGGCAATATGACCACTCAGGTGGCTTGCTGGCTTCTTTGGCCGCCGTTATTAGGTATTAGCGGCCCCCGGTTAGTAGTGCCAGTTTCTAACGTGGTTTCGTCACTGCTGGTGCTGATTCTGTGGGTAGGGCGATGGTGACGGCTGAGTAATGAATGGCTAGGAGTCCTCATCTCCTTAGTTTAATGTAAGCTGCGGGGCAGGAAACCCACTTTTAGCCATCTGATCCGGCTTTTTTGAGGCTTTCTGAGCCTGTACTTGTCAGATGTGTGCAGGCATAGTCCTTAGGTTAGTTTTAAGGCTAACAAAACTATTTTTCGCCTAGCTGATTCGGTTTTGTTTATGAGGTGCCTGTTAATATGTTGATATACATTGTCTTTTTTATAATTTTTGTGGGTGTGACCGTTGCTTTATATCAGGTGTACGAAATTCATTACAATATAAACGTCGGCAATGATAAGAAGTTGTCGAAGGCCGATAAAAGCCGCTTAAAAACGCTTTCTGACCAAGCTAAAACCGCCCAACAAAACCATGCATGGGGAGATTTCGATCAAGTGGCGGCCAATGCCTTGGGCCCTGAATTCAATCGGGATATCGCCTTGGCAGCGTTTTCTGAAGAGGAGGCAGGCAGCTATGCAATCCCCTTACTGCGGCGTAAAAAAAGATTGAGTTTTAACGGCGTTAGAGAAGGAGCGGAGAGAAACCGCATAAAAGTACGCCACTTGCCGTTTTGGAAAACAACGCTGCCGAATGTGAATATACGAGCAGCGTTGATTACCCTGGTGATTGTTAATTGTTTTCTGGTTCAGCTATTAGCGGCCATGACTGTCTACACGATTAGCTATCCGATATCGACTCCTTTTCTGGCCTGGCTTAACGACCCCCTGATCATCATGCTGGTTATTTATGCTTTTATCTTTATGTCGCTGCTTGTTTCAAAGTTTGATAGGTATATGCACGACCTTTATCAACTTGGAAAGCTGTTTAAGAAAAAAGCTGTTTAGGCATCGGTGCAGCGCGCAATCTCATTAGCCAGCTGTTCCAGTAGCGCATCGTAAAGGCCTGCATCCAGCGTCAGACCCACGCCCAAGGGATCCATGACGCCGATATAAGCGGACGTATCGCCAAAGACATTATTGACCATCTGCGGATTGAACTGGGGTTCACTGAACACGCACTGGATATTTTCGTCATTCACCAGCGTTTGCAGTTCCTCTATACGTGCCGGGCTGGGTGACGATGCGTCGCCGATGGAAATGGCGCCTGCCGCGTGCACGTTAAAGGCCTCCTCGAAATACTGGTAAGCATCATGGAAAACAATAAAGCGTGTGTCGGCGCTGTTGGCTAAACGGTCTTGAAGAGTCTCCTGAAGGCTGGTTAAGTCCTTCTTGCCCTGGGCGGCGTTGTCGCGATAATACGCGGCGTTATCAGGGTCGATCTCACTTAGCTGCTCGGCGATGGTATCCAGCCAACGGCGGGCATTGGCAGGATCCAGCCAGGCATGGGGATTTATGCCTGTATGGCTGTGATCATGGCCGTGGTGGTCATGATCATGCCCACTTTCGTCATGGCTGTCTTCATGGCGGTGGTGTTCGTGATCGCCGTGATCATGCTCATGATCATGATCATGATCATGGTGCCCGTGACCGTGTTCATCCCCAGCGTTGAGCGCAAAGGTCGCGCCTTCGCGGTATTCCAATGTGGTGATGCCAGGCACATCCATTAGCTCAAGGTGGTGTGCATCACCCGCCAGGTTGTCAATGGGGCCTGATAGCCAGGGCGTCAGCGCGTCGCTTACCCATACCACCAGATCCGCATCATTGATCGATTGTGCTTCAGAAGGCCGTAGCGAATAACCATGCGGCGAGGCACCGGGCTGAATAAACAGCTCAGGATCGCCGCGCTCCCCCATCACCTTGGCGACCAGCGAATACACGGGTGGAATATCCACCGCCACACGCGGAACGTCTGCGGTGGCAACCAGCGGGAAGGCTGCTAACAGCGGCCAAGACAAACGAGCTAAACGGTTATGCATTAAGGTTCTCCTCATCATCAAATATGACCTTTCTCGGTTCGACCATCGGCATCGATACTCGCCTATGCTTGAAGCATATGTTATAACATAACAAATGCACAAAAGACGACCTTCGATTATGCGGCTTGCTCAGCCTACTGATAGCGATGCGATTCTGAACGTTCGCCACTTGAACGTGCGCTTTGGCGGGCAGCATATCCTTGAGAATATCAGTCTCGATTTATATCGAGAGCAGGTGGTGACCCTGATTGGCCCCAATGGCTCGGGGAAATCCACGCTGGTGAAAACGCTGATCGGTGCGGTAAGGCCCACGTCGGGCCAGGTGACTATCGCCCCGCAGCAGCGTATCGGTTATGTGCCCCAACGGCTGCACCTGGATCCTACCCTGCCCATGACGGTTAAGCGCTTTATCAACTTGCCGCGTTGCCATCCCCATCGCAGTGTGCAAAAGGCGCTGGAAGATGCCGGTGCCGAGGCTTTGATCAATGCGGCGATGAGCCAGCTATCGGGCGGCCAGTTTCAGCGCGTGCTGCTGGCCCGGGCGCTGCTGACAAGGCCTGACATTCTGATTCTTGATGAGGCGACACAAGGGCTCGACCACCGAGGCACCGCAGAATTCTACCAGCATATCGAAACCGTGCGCCGCACCTATGGATGCGCCGTGTTGATGGTCAGCCACGACCTCCACGTCGTTATGCGTACCGCTGACCACGTGCTGTGCCTGAATCGCGTTATCTGTTGCGAGGGCAAGCCCGAGCAAGTGGCCTCATCACCGGACTATCAGGCGCTGTTTGGCGATCAGACCGCCCAGACCTTAGCCCTCTACCGCCACCATCATCAGGAGGCCGCCAATGCTGGATGATTTTATGTGGCGGGCGATGATCGCCGGTGTGCTGGTGGCCATGGCCGCCGCCCCCCTGGGCTGTTTCGTAGTGTGGCGGCGCATGGCCTACTTCGGCGATGCGACTGCCCACGCCGCCATTCTAGGCGTGGCGTTAGCGCTGTTATTGGACGTCTCCATCTTCTTAGGCGTACTGACGGTCGCCCTGGTGATGGCAAGCTGTGTGTCAATGCTCAGTGGGCGTGGCTATGCCATGGATACCTTGCTCGGAGTAATGGCGCACTCGGCCCTGGCCATCGGCCTGGTGGCGGTGTCGTTTCTTGCCGGGGTGCGCCTCGACCTGAGTGCCTATCTGTTTGGCGATATTCTGGCCGTCGGCAAAACCGATCTCTGGATTATCGGCGGCGGCGTATTGGTGGTGCTGACGCTGCTTTTCTGGCGTTGGTCATCGTTATTGACCGCCACGTTGAGCGACGAGCTTGCCTATGCCAGCGGCATCCAACCTCGGCGCGAACAGCTGGTGCTCACCTTGGCACTCGCGGTGGTCGTCGCCGTGGCGCTGAAAGTAGTGGGCGTGCTGCTGATAGCGGCCTTGTTGATCATCCCGGCGGCCACCGCCCGGCCTTTTTGCCGCACGCCAGAAGCTATGGCGATTCTGGCCGCAGGGATCGCCATGCTGGCGGTGACGGCAGGGCTGAGAACCGCTTATGTGATGGACACTCCGACCGGCCCGACGATTGTCACGCTAGCCGCTGTGCTGTTCACCCTGGCCACGGTCGTGACCCAAAGCTGGCGCTTGTTGCGTCAGCGTCTCCAGCCTGCGTCCTTTCATTCAGGTAAATAGCGCGATGGAAGCAGTGGCAACCTCTTTTGCCGTATACCCCGTTAGTTCATTAACATCGCTTATGGAGTCATTTATGTCTTCGCTTATGTCTGCAGTACCTGCCGCTCAATTGGCGTTGCCAGACCATGCCGCCAGGGATCACGACATCAGCGTGTTGCCGTGTATTTTTGAAGACGCCATCAACATCGCGATCTTCCAGCGCCCGCTGCCCGCCGATATTGCCTGTAGCGCCCAGGCGCAGTGCCAAACGGATCGTGCCTGGCAATATAGCTGGCTTGGTCACCCTGATGAAGCCTTCATCGCCGACCTGCGCCGTCACATGCCCGCCCCGGACGCGGCTTCCCCGCTGATTGAGGATATGGCGACGATTGCCGAAGCCATCGCCTTTCTGTTTGACACCCAAACCGTCGGCATTCGCCTGCGCCTGCTCAATAGCGCCATGTGCCCGCGCTTTCACTGCGATAACCTCCCCGTGCGCATGGTGACTACCTATGTCGGCCCGGGCAGCGAATGGCTGCCCGAGCACGCCATTAACCGCGAGGGTCTGGGCGCGCCGCACCCCGAGCGACCTGATATCGCAACCGATACCAGCGCTATTCAACGACTTTCGCCGGGGGACATAGCGTTAATCAAAGGAAGCGGCTGGGTAGGCTGCGAAGAGTTGGGCCTGGTGCATAGAAGCCCTGCGCTGGAAAACGGTAGCAAACGACTACTCATGACCATTGAACCTGCTTAATAGCCGCTATCTCAGCAGCTATCTCGACCACTGGGAACGATCATCGACGAGTGCGGTTATGTCTTGATCAGGTCAATATCGCGAGAACAATGAATGGGTAACCAAAGTATGAATGTGCAACATATGAGTAACCAAAGTACGGATGAAAAGGCGGTCAACGTTGACTGGGAGAATGAGTCATCTGAAAAAGCATGGGAAGCCAAGCTATTAGCCATGCCCAACAGTGACTATATGAACGATGAACAGCTGCAGTTCTTTCGTCATCTCCTACTCGCCGAGCGAAGTGAACTTGAGGTGCACTTAAAGGAGATCAAGACTGCAATTGCCTCCCCTGAGCGAGATAGCGATGAAGCGGATCAAGCCTCGTTTGAAGAGGAGCTGCGTCTAGCTCTTCGCCAAGCCGATCGGGAAAGCCGCTTGCTTAGCAACATTGAGGCGGCATTAAAAAGAATTGAGAACGGCGAGTACGGTTACTGCGAAGAGACCGGCGAACCTATCGGGCTCCCAAGGCTGTTTTTTAGGCCTACAGCGAAACTATGCATTGAGGCCAAAGAGCGTCAGGAGAGTAAAGAACACCACTATCGTAAAGCCAGGTGGGAGTGAGCCGTTATGCGGGAGCCACCATTAATCCCGATCAATGTACTGACCGGTTTCCTCGGCAGTGGAAAAACCACGCTACTCAACCGCTGGGTACACCAAACCTCCATGGGCAATACCCTGGTGGTGATCAACGAGTTTGGCGCCATCGGGTTGGATCACCAGCTGATTACCCAAAGCGATGAGCAAGCGGTGATCGAAATGAGCAGCGGTTGTTTGTGCTGCACGTTACGGGGTGACCTTAGTCGCACGCTACAACAAGCATTGGAAGATCTGGAGGCCCAAGACAAAGCCCTACCGTCTCGGGTCGTGATCGAGACCACCGGGCTGGCGTCGCCTGCCTCGCTGTTGCAACTATTGATGACGGATCACTGGCTGGCGCACCGCTTTAAGCTGGATAGTGTGGTTTGCTGCGTCGATGCGGCGAACGGCATGGGGACTCTTGATGCACACCGGGAGTCGCAGCAGCAGGTGGCGGTGGCCGAAAAGCTATTAATCACCAAAACTGACCTGGCCAGCGAGGAGACGGTTTCCCAGTTGGCTAATCGACTGGCTCGACTCAACCCAGCGGCTGAGCAGTGGCAGGTAATCAACGGCGAACTTTCGGCGGACTTGTTAGTGGGGGCAGGGCTGGCCCGCCATGCCCCTTATGCCGGCACGGACAACGACGCTCACAAGGACTCCCAGGAGTATCAGGTCGAGAAGTGGCTCAAAGCCGGCAGTTACGCCGTGCATCAATCAGATCCTTTAACACCCAGGCTGCTCACCGGCGCGCCGCTCGGTTCTTATCAGCCCGAAGGTTCCCCCCACAGCGACAACATTAAATCGTTCTGCTTTAGTGTTAACGAGCTTGTTGAGCCTGAGGTGCTGGAGAATTGGCTGGATACTTTGATGTCGCTAATGGGCGATAAAATGCTGCGCATTAAAGCCATTGTTCATCTTACTGACCGGGATACGCCGCTCGCACTGCACGGAGTGCAACATATTTTTCATCCGCCCGCGCCGCTGCCCAAGAACAGCGTGGGAGACCGTGTATCTCACTTTGTATTTATTACCCAAAACGTGACGCCGGAAACAGTGGCTGAGTTGTACCGCTTTTTTCACGCATCCCAAGAGGTAGCCCAATGACTGTTTTAACCCTGCCTGATGTAGCCAGCCAAACCGCCCGCTCTCCGGCCGCGTTGACCTGGGTGGGCATGGAGGGCATCGCACTCCCCATCCGACTAGGCAGCCGCAGTGTGACGGGCAAGCTCAATGCAGGGGTTAGCCTGGATGACGCTGATGCACGGGGGATCCATATGTCCCGGCTGTATTTGGCGCTGGCACCGCTTGAAGAAGCACCGCTGACACTTCCAGTGGTTAAGGGCGTATTGAATGCATTTTTAACCAGCCAAGATGGCTTATCGCAGCATGCTTATCTAAGCATCGAAGGCGAGCTTCCGCTTAAGCGGCAAGCCTTGATCAGCCCTTTAGCCGGGTGGAAAAGTTACCCCTTCACCTTGCGCTGCCAATTAACGCCCGCTGGCTTTCAGGCTGAACTCGACCTTACAGTGGGGTATTCGTCCACCTGCCCCTGCTCGGCGGCGCTGGCAAGGCAGCTGATTCAGCAGGCCTTTGAGGAAGATTTTGCGGAAATCCCGTTAACCAAATCTGCGGTATCTGCGTGGCTAGGTAGCGAAGAAGGGATACTCGCAACGCCCCATAGTCAGCGCAGCAGTGTCGAATGCAGTTTGCGGTTATCTGAAAGCGAAAACGGAGAATGGCCCCTCGCGGATTCTATTGAAAACTCGATTGACCGTATTGAGCGAGCACTCGGTACCGCGCTGCAAACTGCGGTAAAACGTATCGATGAACAGGCCTTTGCCCTCGCCAATGGACAAAACCTGATGTTCTGTGAAGACGCGGCAAGGCGGCTGGATAAAGCACTACGGCAAGCGCCGGAGGTGTCAGGGTTTCAGCTCAAGGTTGGGCATGCTGAAAGCCTGCATGCCCATGATGCGGTGGCGCGCAGTGAGTGGAATTGGTGAGCGTGTAGTCTCTCCGCTAAACGATTGTTGGCCTTCAGTGCGGCGCTTGTTTAGGATCAATAGCGAACCTTAATAACAAAATAGCGAGCCGTTCTCATGAAGCCAGAAACCATTGCTCTTCACCATGGCTATTCGCCTGATGCACAAAACGCCGTGGCGGTGCCGATTCATCAAACCACGTCGTTTTCGTTCGATAACGCGCAGCACGCGGCGGATCTCTTTGATCTTAAAGTCGAAGGAAACATTTACTCGCGCATTATGAACCCGACCTGCGCCGTGTTGGAGCAGCGGGTGGCCGCACTGGAAGGCGGTATTGCCGGGCTAGCGGTGGCATCGGGAATGGCGGCGATCACCTATGCGATCCAGACCATTGCCGAAGCGGGCGATAACATTGTCTCGATCAGCGAGCTGTATGGCGGCACCTACAACCTGTTTGCCCACACCTTGCCGCGCCAAGGCATTCAGGTGCGTTTTGCCGATAAAGACGATATGGATGGCATCGAAGCGCTGATCGATGAGCGTACCAAAGCGGTTTTCTGCGAAAGCATTGGCAACCCTTCGGGTGGCGTGGTCGACCTAGCAAAGCTTGCTGAGGCGGCGCATCGTCATGGAGTGCCGGTAATAGTCGATAACACCACGGCGACGCCGTTCCTATGTCGGCCGATTGAGCACGGGGCGGATATCGTTGTCCACTCGGCGACCAAATATATCGGCGGCCACGGCACCACGGTGGGCGGTGTGATTGTTGATTCGGGCACCTTTCCCTGGGCCGAGAATGCCAGCCGTTTTCCGCTACTTAACGAGCCTGATGTCTCCTATCACGGTGTGAGCTATACTCGTGATGTGGGCGATGCGGCCTTTATTGCCCGCGCCCGGGTGGTGCCACTACGCAACATGGGGGCGGCGCTCTCTGCCCAGGCGGCCTGGAACCTGCTTCAGGGGTTGGAAACATTGTCACTGAGGATCGAGCGTATCTGTGCCAATGCCTTAGCGGTTGCCAAGCATCTGGAAAGCCATCCGTTGGTCACCTGGGTGCGTTATGCTGGCTTGGAAAACCATCCCGATCATGCGCTGGCCCAGCATTATATGAACGGCCATGCCTCGGGGATTCTTAGTTTTGGCATTGAAGGTGGGCAGGCCGCTGGTGAGCGCTTCTACGATGCGCTGGCGCTGATTCTCCGCCTGGTGAATATCGGCGATGCCAAAAGCTGCTCTTCCATTCCCGCCTCTACCACGCACCGCCAACTCAACGAGCAGGAGCTAAAAGCCGCTGGTGTCACGCCGGATATGGTGCGCCTGTCGATCGGCATTGAGCATATCGACGATCTGCTGGCGGATATTGATCACGCGCTGGCGGCCTCTCAAGGGTAGCGCAGAACTGATTCAAAACCCGTCAAATAACAGGTGGCGTTAGGTGTAGGCCTAGCGTCATGTTGTTTACGACATCAGCTTACAATAGTTAGAATCATTAAGCTGGCTTAACCTCCGCAATCAACTCTGCCTAGCGCTAGCATCGGCTTGACCGCGACCAGTATCTCGAGCCAGTTCTGTTCGTTTTAGCATATGCACAATGCTTATTGCGACGTTTGAGTTGATGAAGTTTCTTTCGGTGCTGAATTCGAACTAATGGCCAGTACTTCAAGCGAGTAAGTTGTAGCGGAAGAACTGCGCGGTTTCGAGATGACTGTTAATTTACAAGGAGAAATGCCATGAAAAAGCTACCTTCGTACTGCGGGATGCTGCTTGCTAGTGCTTTGGTGCTGCCCGTATCGACTGTCGCGGTGGCCGATGAGGTCGTCGAACAGATCGAGTTGGGTCTTGAACTCTATCAGGAAGAGGATTATGGCGGCGCCCTCACCGAACTCGAGTTCGCGATAAGCGACATTCGCAAACTGCAGTCGAACCGTCTCGCCGAGACCTTCCCCATGCCGCCTGAAGGTTGGGAGGCTGAGGATGCCGAATCCAATGGCGGTGGCGCTGCGGCTATGATGGGCGGTGGTGCCATGCTCGAACGCCAGTACAGTGAAAGCGATGGCAGTGGCCGGCTTAAGGCAAGCATAATGATCGACAACCCTATGGTTCAGGGCATGGCTGCACTGTTCAACAACCCGGCCATGTTGACCGCCCAACCTAATACCGAGCGGGTTCGCATGGGCCGTGAATCGGCCATTGTCAAGTGGGAGCCCAACCGCTCTCAAGCTGAGGTCACCATGTTGCTTGATGGGCGCATTCTGATCCAGGTGGAGGGGGAGAGCTTGGCATCCCAGGATATGGCGGTGGAGCTAATGCGCAGTTGGGATATCGACGCAGTGCGTGAACAAGCCGGTCGCTAGCATTGCCGAGGCGATCGATAACCCAATAGCAGGTGCTAGAGCACTAATGGCGCCCTTTACGTTCAGCCATCAAGCGCTCTTAGACGCTGCCAACGTATACAAAAACTCAAGCCCCAGCGTCGCGGCGGCAAGCGAGGTAATGTCGCCGTGATCGTAGGCGGGGTTCACTTCCACCACGTCCATACCGACCAGTTCCATGCCTACCATACCGCGAATTACTTTCAGCATCAGGTCGGTGGACATGCCGCCGCAGACCGGCGTGCCTGTGCCGGGGGCGTAGGCGGGGTCGAGGCCGTCGATGTCCAGGGTTACGTAGGCGGGGTGATAACCCACGCGGGCACGAATGCGTTCAAGCACGGCCGCTGCACCGTGGTCATTGACCCAGTCCGCATCCAATACCTCGTAAGGGTGGTTGTGGCGGTCGTAGCTTGTGCGAATACCTATTTGCAGCGAGTGCTCAGGCACCACCAAGCCTTCTTTTAAAGCGTGGTGAAAAATAGTGCCGTGGTCAAAGCGCGTGCCTTGCTCGTAGGTGTCTGTGTGGGCGTCAAAATGGATCAGCGCCAGCGGGCCGTGCTCTCGGGCGTGGGCGCGCAGCAGCGGCAGGCTGATGTAGTGGTCGCCGCCCAGAGTGAGCATCTTTTTGCCCGCACTTAACCAACGATTGGCGTGCGTTTCCAGGTTATCGACCAAACTTTCGGGCTCACCATATGCGTAATCAACGTTGCCTGCATCGCACACCTTGAGGCGCTCTTCCAATGCGAAGTCCCATGGCCAGCGCTTGCCTTCCCAAATCAAATTAGCGGTACTTTGACGAATAGCATTCGGCCCCATACGGGTGCCCGCACGGCCAGAACAAGCAAGGTCAAAGGGAACGCCACTCACCACAACGTCGGCGTCGGTTGCCTTAGGATCCGATGCTTTTGCTACGCCCATAAAGGTAGAGATCACATCGCCATAAAGGCTGGGCATGGTTTGTGTTTGTGGGTGGGTCACCGGTGTGCTTCTCCTTGCGTGCTGGATTATCGTTGATAGTCGCGGGTGGGCGAATAGGCAGCAGACAATAAGCAATTTCTGGTGATAAATTAAATGAATGTTTAGAATTTAATCATTCGTGATATGAATGATGAGGATTTATGCGCTCGCTACGCCATTTCGACCTAAACCTTCTACTGGTATTTGAAGCGCTGATGCGCGAGCGTCACGTCACTCGCGCGGCAGAAACGTTGCATTTAAGCCAACCCGCCTTGAGCCATGCCTTAAAACGGCTGCGTGAATCGTTGGATGATCCGCTACTAGTGCGTACCGAAAACGGTATGCAGCCGACACCCCGGGCACTCGCGCTACTGCCCGTGGTGCAACAGGCGCTAGCGATGCTTCGACAAGGTCTTGCGCCCCCCGCGATGTTTACGCCTGCCAACAGCACGCGACGCTTTACGCTCGCCACCACGGATTACTTTGAAGAGGTCATGTACCCGCTCTTTTTAAGTCAGCTGCTGGCCTATGCACCGGGCATTAGCTTTTCCATTGAGCTGATTACCCCAGATGTGCTGAGTGAGGGGCTGGAACAGCGCCAAATTGATATGGTGGTAGGGCTGGATAGCCAAAGCGCGCTGCCCAGCGGCGTGATTCAGACTCCCTGGATGGATGAGGAACTGGTCTGCCTGGCTGCTACCCATAATGTTCGCGTGGGCGATGTACTGAATATTGGTCAGTTTGCGGATGCGCTCCATGTGGAGCTGGCGGATATTAGCGGTCTGCGCCCCAGTAATATCGACAGCTGTCTTGTTCAACACGGCTTAACCCGCCGGGTCATCTCTAAAAACCTCAACTATATCGCCGCGGCACGGGTGGTGGCGCTGACGGAAGCGATCATGACGCTCCCACGTCAAATGGCTGAACGGTTCGTTGCTATGCTGCCGGTGCGTTTGGTGGAGCCGCCTAAAGAGCTCCCCGCACTAAAAATGACGTTGATTCAGCATGGGCTCTATGCCAATGATCCTGCTAACAGGTGGCTCTACCAGGTGCTTACTGAGTTTGCTAACGACTTTAGACGTTAAGGGAACCATCATGCACACTAGTGGATGTTGTAATTAAACAACCCTGTTGTATCAAAGGTTGAATAGTATCTGGCAGCCACCCCGTTAGATCCTAGACTGCTATTAAGGCGTTATCACGGACGCCGTTAAAGGTGCAGGGCCCATTGAGCAACTGCGGCACTGCAATAAGGTTAAGCAAGGGAGAACAAGAGTGAAAATAGGCGCACCGAAAGAGAGTGCCCGGGGGGAAGCGCGCGTCGCGCTGACCCCTGAGAGCGCTAAGCAGATCCAAAAACTGGGCCACGAGTGCTTGGTAGAAACCGGCGCTGGCTTGGCAGCGGGCTTTAATGACGACACTTATCGTGATGCAGGCGTTACCGTCGTGGACGGGGCTGATGCGCTCTGGAACGACGCTGAGGTGGTCATTAAAGTTCGAGAGCCCTCTGATGAAGAGGCCGAGCGGCTGCGGGAAGGCCAAACCTTGATTGCCTTCTTCTGGCCAGCGCAAAACGAAGCGCTGCTCGAGAAGTGCAAGGCCCAGGGCGCCACCGTTATTGCTATGGACATGGTGCCGCGTATTTCACGGGCGCAGAAAATGGACGCGCTCTCCTCCATGGCCAATATCGCCGGCTACCGGGCGGTGATAGAGGCGGGCAACAACTTTGGCCGCTTCTTCACTGGCCAGGTAACGGCGGCAGGTAAAGTGCCCCCGGCCAAGGTGTTGGTCATTGGCGCTGGCGTGGCGGGATTGGCGGCGATCGGCACGGCCACCAGCCTGGGCGCCGTAGTGCGCGCCTTTGACGTACGCCCCGAGGTCTCTGAACAAATCGAATCCATGGGCGCGGAGTTTCTGTTCCTCGATTTCGAAGATAGCCAGGACGGTTCCGAAAGCGGTGGCTACGCCTCGCCCTCAAGCCCGGAGTTCCGCGAAAAGCAGCTTGAGTGTTTCCGCGAGCAGGCGGCCGATGTGGACATCGTGATTACCACCGCGCTGATTCCCGGCAAGCCCGCACCTAAGCTGTGGTTGGAAGATATGGTCGAGGCCATGAAGCCGGGCTCGGTGGTGATCGACTTAGCGGCTGAGAAAGGCGGCAATTGCGATCTCACCAAGCCAGACGAGCGGGTGGTGTCGGATAATGGCGTGGTGGTGATCGGCTACACCGACTTCCCCTCGCGCATGGCAACGCAATCATCGCTTCTCTACGCCACCAATATCCGCCATATGTTGACCGATCTGACGCCCGAGAAAGACGGCGTGATCAATCATAATATGGAAGATGACGTGATTCGTGGCGCCACCGTGACGCACCAGGGTGAGGTCACCTTCCCACCGCCGCCGCCCAAGGTGAAAGCGATTGGCGCGGCCAAGCCGAAGAAGAAAGAAAAAGAGCCCACGCCGGAAGAGAAAAAAGCCGCCGAACATGCGGCGTTCAAGGCGCAAACCAAGCGTCAAATCGGATTGCTGGCTGTCGGCGGTGCGCTCATGCTGCTGCTTGGCCAGGTGGCGCCGACCTCATTTATGCAGCACTTTATTGTCTTTGTGCTGGCCTGCTTTATCGGCTTCCAGGTGATTTGGAACGTGAGTCATTCGCTGCATACGCCTTTAATGGCGGTGACTAACGCGATCTCGGGCATCATTATTCTCGGTGCTATTTTGCAGATTGGCACGAGTAGCGTGATCGTGGGCATATTAGCGGCGATTTCGGTGCTGATCGCGTCAATCAATATTGTGGGTGGCTTCCTGGTGACACGCCGGATGCTGGCCATGTTCCAAAAATCTTAAGCGGCGGAGAGACGATATGTTAGGACAAGGATTCGTATCTGCCGCGGCAATCGCGGCGAGTGTGCTGTTTATTCTGTCGCTGGGCGGCCTGAGTAACCAAGAAAAAGCCAAACGAGCCGTGTGGTACGGCATTGTGGGCATGGCGGTGGCGGTGTTCTTTACTGCTTTAGGCCCGGGTATTGGCGGCTACTGGTGGCTGATTCCGATGATGGTGATTGGGGCAGGCATCGGCGTGTACGTAGCGGGCAAGGTCGAGATGACCGAAATGCCCCAGCTAGTGGCGGCGCTGCACAGCTTTGTCGGTTTAGCCGCGGTGTTTGTGGCCTGGAGCGCGGACTTAGAGCGCCGCCGAGTCATGGCGGCGCAGGCAGTGGATGGCGCCGCACAGGAGTTTTCCGCTTTTGCCGCGCTGGTGGCCACCAAGGCCCCAGACGAACTTACCTTTCTGCAAATTGAGGTGGTTTTCGCCATCTTTATCGGCGCGGTGACCTTCACCGGCTCGGTAATAGCGTTTGGAAAGCTGGCAGGTAAAGTCGACGGTAAACCACGCCAACTGCCTGGCGGCCATTTGCTCAACGCCGGGGCGGCCGTGCTGTCACTGCTATTGGCGATTTTGTACCTCAACGGCGCAGGCTTCTGGACGCTGCTAGTGCTCGCAGCGCTGGCATTCTTTATTGGCTACCATCTGATTATGGGTATTGGCGGTGCCGATATGCCGGTGGTGGTCTCCATGCTCAACAGCTACTCCGGCTGGGCGGCGGCGGCGGTCGGCTTTACGCTCTCCAACGACCTGCTGATTGTCACCGGTGCGCTGGTGGGCTCCTCCGGTGCGATTCTTTCTTACATTATGTGTAAGGCGATGAACCGCAACTTCGTCAATGTGATCCTAGGCGGCTTTGGTGGAAGCACTGGGCCTGCGGCAGAGATCGAAGGCGAGCAGGTGGCGATTGACGCCGGTGGTGTAGCGAGTGCCCTGAACGATGCCGATAGCGTGATTATCGTGCCGGGCTACGGCATGGCTGTGGCCCAGGCGCAAAGCGCAGTGAGCGACCTGGTGCGTAAGCTACGTGCAGCGGGCAAGACCGTGCGCTTCGGTATTCACCCGGTCGCGGGCCGCTTGCCAGGGCATATGAACGTACTGCTGGCGGAAGCCAAGGTGCCTTACGATATCGTGCTGGAGATGGACGAGATCAACGACGATTTCCCCACCACCGACGTGGTGATCGTGATCGGCTCCAACGACATCGTTAACCCGGCGGCCGAGGAAGACCCCAATAGCCCCATCGCTGGTATGCCGGTATTGAAGGTATGGGAAGCCAAGCAGGTGTTCGTCAGCAAACGCGGCCAGGGCACCGGCTACTCCGGTATCGAAAACCCGCTGTTCTTCAAAGAGAACACGCGGATGTTTTATGGCGATGCCCGGGATAGCCTGAATACACTGCTGCCGTTGATTGATTAGGCCTTTGCATCTTAGCTACCCATGCAACTTAGCTAGACGCTAGGTTACTAAGAGCCATTAAGTACTGAGCCCGCGAGCAATCGCGGGCTTTTTAGTTGCGCGACTGCCCATGGATCGATGCCGATCAGTTCGGCGTCCATGTCGCGTTTCCTCCAGCGTATTAACCGCATAGCGGGCGAGACGAGTGCCTACTCGTCAGCCCAGGCGGCGAGGGCGGATTGCTCTCTCATCGAGTATCGTCTTCGGCAGCGTGAACCAGATACAGGTGCCTTTTCCCGGTTTGCTCTCGATGACGAGTTGGGACTCGTGGCGCTTCAGCACTTCGGAGACGATGGCGAGTCCCAGCCCGGTGCCTTCACCCCGCTCACGTCCAATCGTGGTGCGATAGAAGCGCTGTGAGATAAGGGGGATTTCTTTTTCGGGGATGCCGACACCGGTATCTCTGACCCCGATCTTGAGCCGGGTATCGTCGAACTCGAGAATCCGGATCGAGACCGTGCCGCCGGTGTTGGTGGCGGTGATGGCGTTGTCGACCATATTGGTCAGCGCGTGATCGATCAGTTCGATGTCGGCGGAGACCTCGGCTATCGCCGCCTGGTTCTCCACACGAAGCTCGATGCCTTTCTCCAGCGCGCGAGGGTGAAATTTACCTAGAATGTCGTTGGCCAATTCGGCGAAGGAGAACGTGCTTGGGCATAGCGGTCGGCCAGCGATATTGGCGCGAGACATCTGAGAGAGCTGGTCGGCCAGCTGGGCCAGTCGTTCCACGTTGGCGCGAATGGCGTCCAGACCGCTGCGTGTTTCATCGTCGAGAGGCCTGCGATCCAACTGCTTGGCATAGCCTAACAGGGAGGTCATCGGCGTGCGGAATTCGTGGGACAGGTTGGCGATGAGTTCCCGACGCTGGCGGTCGGTATCGTGCAGCGCCTCGACCTGGGCTTCGATGGTGGCCGCCATGTCGTTGAAGGCACGCCCGAGCCGGCCGATTTCGTCGTCGATTGACTCGGGACTGCGCTGCCGGTAATCGCCCTCGGCAAAGTGTTGGACGGTGCGGGTCAGCCGGGAAAAGCGGCGCGTCAGAAAAGCGAAGAGGGCGAGACCCACCGCCAGCGTCAATGCCAACGCCACGCAGCCTGCGATGAGCAGCGTGCGCGAGATGCTGCTCGTCTGCCAGATGTTGGCCATCGAGACGTCTGTGTTCGCCTCCAGTTGCACCATCAGATAGCCCGATTGCTGCTGCGGGCCGTAGGTGATCGGGGCAACCGAAAAAACGCCCTCGTCGCCCCGGCAGGGCATGTCTGCGTAGACCGGCAGCATGGGCATGTCGGAAAGCAGTTCGTCGATAGCATCCCGGTCGATTCGCCGGCCGAGTCCACAGCGGTCGGGGCCGTAAGCGCCAACCACCGTGCCGTCGATGTCGAGCGCGTAGAGCGAGAGCGCCGGATTGATGGTCATGACCTGCTCTACGGCCGCTCGAGTCGAGGGGACGTCGACGCCGTCGTCGAGCGAATCCTGCAGTACGCGGGTCAGGTGATGGGCCATGTCGATCTCATTGCGTTGCAGCCATTCGCGTCCCAACTGATTGAACTGATCGACCGCCACCAGCGTGGTCGTGGTGGAGAGTGCGATCATGCTCACCAGATAGACGAACACGATGCGCGCGAACAGGCTGCGGTAGGTTCTGCGCAACGATTGGCCGAGGCTCATGGGGCGTTCTCGTCGGAGGCTGGTGCCGGGGCGTCGGTGAACCGGTAACCGGTGCCCCATACGGTGAGAATGTACTCGGGCCGCGCCGGGTCTGGCTCTATCTTGCTGCGCAACCGATTGATGTGCGTATTGACGGTGTGATCAAAGCCGTCGAATTCCGGGCCCCATACGGCATCGAGCAACTCGCTGCGGGAAAATCCCTTACCAGGGTGGCGGGCAAAGAACACCAGTAGGGCGAACTCCCGGGTCGTGAGTTGAATCATGTTTCCGTCGAATTTGACGCTGTAGCCGTCGATGTCGATCTCCAGCGCCTTTATCTTCATAAGCGTCGACGACGTACGCGCCTCCATCGCCTTTCGACGACGCAGAAGCGCTTGGATTCTCGCCAATAGGATGTCGGTGTCGAATGGCTTGGTGATGTAGTCGTCGGCACCGATTTCCAGACCGACGACCACGTCCCGCGTTCCGGCGAGCGCCGTCAGCATGATGATCGGAATGGTGGCGTCGTGAGTGCGAATGTCTCGACACACGGCGAGACCGTCGATGCCCGGTAACATCAGATCAAGAACGACGAGCGAGGCATTCCGCCATCGATGCAAGGCTTCTTCCCCGGTCGAAACCCAGGTCGGCTGATGGCCCGCCTGTACGAGAATGCTCGTTAATAGCCGACCGATATCGGGATCGTCCTCGACGCAAAGTATCGGGCACGACATATCGGTTCTCCTTTAAGTGAGCTGTGAATCCTAGCCCAGTGTACCTCGTCAATCATCACGGAAACGTTATCACCGAACGTTATGATTCCGTGATGATTGAGCTGCAATTCCTGTTTATCTTGGGCAAGCCGTGTCGGACCGGACACGGTTTGCCTAGATAAATCAGGAGAGCATCATGACCCGCACGACACCCAAATATCTACTCGCCTTGAGTGCTGTACTGCTGAGCGGCGGCCTTGCCTTCACCACGCTCGCCAGTGCCCAGACCGACAATATGTCCCAGGACTCGATGAGTCAGGACGGCATGAGCCACGACGATGGCATGAGCCACGACGACGGCATGAGCCACGACGATGGCATGAGCCACGACGATGGCATGAGCCACGACGATGGCATGAGCCATGACGATGGCATGAGCCACGACGATGGCATGAGCCACGACGACGGCATGAGCCACGACGATAGCATGAGCCATGACGAAATGAGCAGCGACTCCATGGAGCATGCCAACTAAAAGTTGCGGTCCGGCAACCAGGCGCTGTCTGGTTTGCCGGACGCCTTCGTTTCGAGGTCAATATCATGTCTGAGTCTGTCAAAGCTACGATCGATAGTGACTCGACCGGTAATGTGCCCGGTGCGCCGGCCACACGAGTGATCAAACGACATACGTTGGCGACTCGTCTGTGGCATTGGACGAATCTCGTCTGCCTGATCGTGTTGCTGATGAGCGGTTTGCAGATATTCAATGCACACCCCGCGCTTTATTGGGGGGAGCAATCCGATTTCGCCAACCCTTTCATCGCGATACATGCGCGCACCGCCGAAGATGGCGAGCGCATGGGCGTGGTTCGCATCGCTGGGCAGGCGTTTGACACCACCGGTGTACTGGGGCTTTCCGATGACAACGGCCAGCTACGCGAACGGGCCTTCCCCCGCTGGGCGACGCTGCCGGGGGACAAGTGGCTGACGATGGGGCGCAACTGGCATTTTCTGGCTGCGTGGATCTTCGTGCCGCTGGTTGTCGCGTATCTGCTCTATACCCTGCTGGTGCCCCAACGACGACGGGCGCTGTTTCCAACGTGGGTGCAGTTGAAGAACATTCCGCGGACGCTACTTGATCATGCGCGGCTGCGTTTTCATCACGAAGCTGACTACAACGGTATCCAGAAGCTGACCTATCTTCTGGTGCTGTTCGGGTTGCTGCCAGTCATGATTCTGTCGGGGCTGACCATGGCACCCAGTGTCAACGCCGCCTGGCCGTGGCTCACCGAACTTTTCGGCGGACGACAGAGTGCTCGCACCTTTCATTTTCTCTGTGCAACAGCCCTCATTGGCTTTTTCATCGTGCACATCGCGCTGGTACTGGTATCCGGCGTTTTCAACAACCTGCGCTCGATGGTAAGCGGTCGCTACCGTATCCAGGTAGAAGCGCATGACGGATCGGAGCCTAGGCATGACTGACTCAAACACCAGACTCTCGACATCACCAGCGCCTGACCGCGCTCGACGGCGACTACTGGGTGGCCTGTGCGCGTTGGGGGCTGGCACCTTCCTCACCGGTTGCGATCGACTGTCGGAAAGCGCGCCCGTGCGCGCGGCGCTGAGTAACGTCGAGCAACTCTCTTACAAGGCCCAGCGTCTGATCGCCTCGCGCCAGGCACTCGCCAAGGAGTTCGACGAGAGTCAGATCGCGCCGGTGTTTCGTCCCAATGGCACCACCAACCCGCAGGAGGATTACTATCGTGCCTGGGTCGAGAATGGATTCGCCGACTGGCGTCTGACCATCGACGGTCTGGTCGAAGAGCCGATGACGCTGTCATTGCTGGCGCTTCGGGAAATGGCCTCACGAACCCAGATCACTCGTCACGATTGCGTCGAGGGTTGGAGCTGTATCGGGCAGTGGACCGGCGTTCCTCTGGCGGATCTGCTTGATCGGGTGCGTCCGGCAGATACCGCGCGCTTCGTGGTTTTTCACTGTGCAGATCACACCTACGGTGGGTCGGATCTGTATTACGAGAGCCTCGACATGATCGAGGCGTATCATCCGCAGACGCTGCTTGCCTACGATCTCAACGGCGAACCGCTACCGGTGGCCAATGGGGCGCCGATCCGTCTGCGCGCCGAGCGTCAGTTGGGTTACAAGCAGGCCAAGTACGTGATGCGCGTCGAACTGGTGGAAAGCTTCAAACAGCTCCACGGCGGCAAGGGAGGATATTGGGAGGATAGGGGGTATGACTGGTGGGCGGGCATCTAGGCGATGACCGCCGAGCGCTTGAGGGCTTCACTTTAGGCTCGTCGTACAATCTTTAACATGCTATCTGTTGCCTGAGGTCCCGATACTTCCGCTCGACGGCTGGGCCGACTAGATTCTGTGCAGGGTACTGCTACTCCTGCTATGGTCGAATACCCCCTTATGTATTGAGCAATCGCTACTATGAATCAACGCCCCAATCCCCGAGTGCTGCTGCGTTTGTTGGGTCTACTGCGCCCCTACCGCACGCGGTTGGCTCTGGCTGGCCTAGCGCTACTCATGGCATCGGGAAGCGTGCTACTGCTGGGTAATGGGCTGCGCTTAATCATCGACCGCGGTTTTCTGGACGCGGATGCGCAGGCGCTAGCGCAAACACTGGCTCTGATGCTGGTGGTAGTGGCCGTGCTGGCGTTTGCCTCCGCACTGCGCTACTACCAAGTGACCTGGATTGGCGAGCGCCTGGCTGCCGACCTTCGCCAGCGAGTGTTTGATCATTTACTCACCTTAGAACCCAGCTTTTTCGAGAGCGCAAGCGACGGCCGTGCCGCCGGAGAGATTGCCTCACGATTAACCGCCGATACCAGTGTGCTACAGAGCCTGTTTGGCTCTTCAGTCTCGCTGGCGCTGCGTAATCTGGTCATGCTGGTGGGCGCCGTGGTGCTAATGCTGGTCACTCAACCGTGGCTCTCGGCAATGGTGCTGATAGGTATCCCCGCCACTCTGCTGCCCATCGTGTGGTACGGCCGCCGGGTGCGGCGGCTTTCGCGCACCAGTCAGGATCGCGTGGCCGAACTAGGTCGCTATGCTGAGGAGGCGCTGAGCGGTATTAAAACGCTTCAGGCATTTACCCACGAGGCGATGGATAAAAGCCACTACGGCCAGCGGGTTGAACAGGCCTTTGGCAGCGCTGTAGAGCGCACCCAGCAGCGCGCCTGGTTAACCGGTATCGCCATGCTGGTGGTGTTTACCGCGGTTGGCTTAATGCTCTGGCAGGGCGGTCAGGCGGTGCTAAACGGAACCATGAGTGCGGGCGAGCTATCGGCGTTTATCTTTTACGCCGTGCTGGCAGCAGGGGCCATTGCCACCCTGGCCGAGGTGGCAGGGGATGTACAGCGTGCGGCAGGCGCTGCCGAGCGCTTATTGGAGCTGCTCGATACCCAGCCCGCTATCCAGTCGCCGGTAAATCCGCAGAGCCTGCCAAGCCCTTCGCGTGGTGAGATTACCCTGGAGAACGTCACCTTTACCTACCCTGGTCGGGAAACCCCAGCGCTGAACGGGTTTGATCTACATATCAAGCCGGGAGAACGAGTAGCGGTGGTGGGGCCTTCCGGGGCAGGTAAAAGCACGCTGTTGGCGCTGCTGCTACGCTTTTATGACCCCAGCCAGGGGCGCATTACCTTGGATGATAGGGATGTCCGTACGCTAGATCTTGCCGCCTTACGCAGTGCCATGGGGTTAGTGGCGCAGGAGCCGGTGCTGTTTAGCGGCTCTGTGGCCGAGAATCTTCGCTATGGTGATCCTGAGGCTGATATCGATAGATTACGCATTGCCGCTCAGGATGCCAGCGCCCTCGACTTTATCGATGCGCTGCCCCAAGGCTTTGACACGCCCCTAGGCCCCGGTGGTGTGCAGCTCTCCGGAGGCCAGCGTCAGCGGCTCGCTATTGCTCGGGCGCTGCTCAAAAATCCTGCGGTACTGCTGTTGGATGAAGCCACCAGCGCCTTGGATGCGGAGAGTGAGCGGCTGGTGCAGCACGCGCTGGATCGGCTGATGGTCGGGCGCACCAGCATCGTGATCGCCCATCGGCTGGCGACTGTCATCGCCGCTGACCGCTTACTGGTGCTTGAGGGTGGGAAACTGGTAGCGGCGGGCACTCACGCGGAATTGCTCACCACCAGCGCGCTCTATCGTCATTTAGCCGCGTTGCAGTTTGGCGGTGAAACGTTATAAAACGATTCTTTTAATGATGGGAATACCGATGTCGAGCTTCTTTCAGCGCCTTAATGCCGTAAATGCCCCTTCGATTGGTCTGGGCTGTATGAATCTCTCCCACGGTTACGGCAGCATCGTGCCGGAAAGCGCAGCCCTACGGGCGCTGGATGAGGCCTTTGATATGGGCTATCGCCACTTCGATACCGCCACGCTGTATGGCGCCACGGCCAATGAGAAAGTGGTCGGGCGCGCCCTGGAGGGAAAGCGGCACCAACTCTTTCTGGCCAGTAAATGCGGCATGGCGATGGACCCTGAGTCAGGCAAGCGGGTCATTGATGGCCGCCCGGAAACCCTGCGAAAACAGTGCGAAGCGAGCCTTGCGCGCCTGCGTACCGACCATTTAGATCTCTACTACCTGCACCGCTTGGATCGCCAAGTCCCCATTGAAGAGAGCGTGGGTGCGCTGGGGCGCCTGGTGGAAGAAGGCAAGATTGGTGGTGTGGGGTTATCTGAAATTTCTGCGCTAACGCTGCGCCGCGCGGTCACCGAATATCCCATTGCCGCGGTGCAGTCGGAATACTCGCTGTGGACGCGTAACCCGGAAATCGCCCTGATCGATGCGTGCCGCGAAGTGGGAACTGCCCTGGTGGCGTTTAGCCCGTTGGGAAGAGGCTTCTTAACCGGTGCCATTCAGGATCCAGCGCGCCTAGAGGAGGGCGATATACGCCGTCACATGCCGCGCTTCAGCGCCGACAACTACCCGCATAATCTAAAACTATTTGAACATCTTGCGTCGCTGGCGCGGGCCTTAAACGTCACGCCGGGGCAGCTGGCACTGGCGTGGCTGAAGGCCAAAGGCGACGATATTATCCCCATTCCCGGCACTCGCTCCGCTGACCACATGCGCGAAAATTTAGCCGCGGAAATGCTGCACCTGGATGTCACCAGCTTGTCTCAGTTGAATGCCATGATGATGCCAGACCAAGTGGCAGGCGCCCGCTACAACGAGGCCCAGCAGGCAGATATCGACACCGAAGAATTTTAACCACTGTAGCGCCAGCAGACTGCCGATGTATAAAAGCTATTAGATCGGTCACAAAAAGCAAATTGTGCCTATGAGGGATCTGCTTTAAAACAGTACCAAGTGAGTGAAGCGCCCTTCCCCTGCACAGCAGGCAGAGCGATAGCACTATCGTAAGCGTTAGGGGGCTCACCGTCAGTCGACTTGGTAGCCGCTCTTTTCAACATACCCAAGACGAACGCAACCAAGACAAAAGCCGTTAAGACACACTGAAGTTAGAGGGAGAGAGCTATGAGTGGTAAATGTCCTGTAATGCATGGTGGTAATACCTCCACAGGCACGTCTAACAAAGACTGGTGGCCGGAAGGGATTAACCTGGATATCTTGCACCAGCATGACCGCAAAACGAACCCGATGGATGCTGATTTTGACTATCGGGAAGAGGTCAGAAAGCTCGATTTTGACGCGCTCAAGCAAGATGTTCACGCGCTGATGACAGATAGCCAATCCTGGTGGCCTGCCGATTGGGGCCACTACGGTGGTCTAATGATCCGCATGGCGTGGCACTCTGCGGGTACTTATCGTCTGGCCGACGGCCGCGGTGGCGGCGGTACCGGTAGTCAGCGTTTTGCACCACTCAACTCCTGGCCGGATAACGTTAGTCTTGATAAAGCGCGACGTCTGCTGTGGCCGATCAAGAAAAAGTATGGCAACAAGATCAGTTGGGCCGACCTGATGATTCTAGCCGGTACTGTTGCCTACGAATCAATGGGACTGCCTGCTTACGGCTTCTCGTTTGGTCGTGAAGACATCTGGCACCCGGAGAAAGACATCTACTGGGGCGATGAGAAAGAGTGGCTGGCACCTTCCGATGAGCGCTACGCGGACGTTGAAAAGCCGGAAACCATGGAAAATCCGCTAGCTGCGGTTCAGATGGGTCTTATTTACGTTAACCCTGAAGGTGTTAATGGTGTGCCCGACCCGCTGAAGACCGGCCAGCAGATACGCGAAACCTTCGCTCGTATGGCGATGAACGACGAAGAGACCGCAGCCCTGACTGCCGGTGGCCACACCGTGGGTAAGTGCCACGGTAACGGCGACGCGGCAGCACTGAGTGCTGAGCCCGAAGCGTCGGACGTTGAAAATCAGGGGTTGGGCTGGGGCAACCCAACCATGGGTGGCAAAGCGAGTAATGCTGTAACGTCTGGCATTGAAGGCGCCTGGACCACTCACCCCACCAAGTTCGACATGGGCTATTTCGACCTGTTGTTTGGACACGAGTGGGAGCTACGCAAGAGCCCAGCAGGCGCTCACCAGTGGGAACCGGTGAACATTAAGGAAGAGGACAAGCCGGTTGATGCCAGCGACCCCTCTATCCGTCACAATCCGATCATGACCGATGCGGATATGGCCATGAAAATGGATCCGACCTACCGCGCCATTTGTGAAAAATTCATGGCGGATCCGGAGTACTTCAAGCAAACGTTCGCTAAAGCATGGTTCAAACTGACCCACCGTGACCTAGGCCCGAAATCGCGCTACATCGGCCCGGAAGTGCCCGCTGAAGACTTGATCTGGCAGGATCCTATTCCGGCTGGTAGCACTGACTACAGCGAAGAAGTGGTTAAGCAGAAAATCGCCGAGGCCGGCCTGAGCATCAGTGACATGGTCAGCACCGCCTGGGACAGTGCCCGCACTTACCGCGGCTCTGACATGCGCGGCGGTGCCAACGGTGCCCGCATTCGTTTGGCGCCTCAGAAGGATTGGGAGGGCAATGAGCCTGCGCGTCTCGCCAGCGTATTAGCAGTTTACGAGAAGATTTCTGCCGACACCGGCGCAAGCCTTGCCGACGTGATCGTTCTGGCCGGTAGTTTCGCCATTGAGAAAGCCGCCAAAGCCGCAGGCTACGACGTTCGCGTACCTTTCCTGAAAGGGCGTGGCGATGCTTCTGCTGAAATGACCGATGGCGAATCGTTCGAGCCGCTAGAGCCGCTGGCTGACGGTTTCCGTAACTGGCAGAAGAAAGACTATGTAGTGAAGCCGGAAGAGCTGTTGCTGGATCGCGCTCAACTGATGGGGCTGACAGGGCCGGAAATGGTCGTGCTACTGGGCGGTATGCGTGTACTCGGCACCAACTATGGTGGCACCAAGCATGGCGTGTTCACCGACCGTGAAGGCCAACTGACCAACGACTTCTTCGTCAACCTGACCGACATGGGCAACACTTGGAAGCCGGTGGACAAAAATGCCTATGAGATCCGCGACCGTCAAACAGATGCTGTGAAGTGGACGGCTACCCGCGTTGACCTGGTGTTCGGTTCTAACTCGCTGCTGCGCTCCTACGCGGAAGTCTACGCCCAGGATGATAACGACGAGAAGTTTGTCAAAGACTTCGTCGCCGCCTGGACGAAAGTGATGAACGCGGATCGCTTTGACATCGCTTAAATATATCGAAATGTATTGAAAGCAAGCAAACCCCGCATCCTCGGATGCGGGGTTTTTTGCGAATAATAGTGGTGTTTTGAATTAACAATAGCCCTTTTATGCCGGGTTTAAGCTAACTCAGAATTTCTGATGCAACAAAAAGGAAAAGGCGTTTTTACAAACAAAGTAGCCAGGGTAATTCCCCATTTTTAGAGGGCAAGCATCGTTACGCGATCATAGCCTTACCGATAACGGGCCGGATTCTATGCGCTTCCATCTCACGTGGCATGCCTGTGTAAAACTCCATTATGCTGACCTTGGTTGCCATTTTTTAGCTAAGCCCGCTGATACAACTTCTCCTACCATCCCTCAGGATAGCCGCCTACAGAGGGGGAGATGCTGACATAAATGCATAAGCCGCGCCTGGTTTCGACGCAGCCATGGCAATTATTTTTGGAACAAATATATAGGGGAAGTCCAAGCCTGGTTACCGTCCTCCAAGTTAACGCAAAGCCAAACTGGGGTATCACCGTCTTCTTCGATCTCTATTTCTTTTTGAAAGTGCGCTGAAGTAGCTAATCCGCCTGCAGGTAGCCGCTGGGCTATTAATTTCCGCTCAAGCCCTCCTGCACTCATTACCACCGGTTTGCCATCCATCTCTTTAAGTGTAAGTGAAAGCTCACCATGATTGGTTGTCACCTCAACTTCAGAGCTCTCTTCTTCAAGCCAAATATCACATCCCATCCGATTGCCAGTGGTAATCGTATTGAAAATCACACTTTTTGACCCGACTTGTTCTAAGGTTTGCTCAGGGTTTAAGCGATTTACTGGTGAAAACCTTTCTATACAACCACCATTGATTAATATTCGCCCCTGCCAGCGAGTATTACGGCCACGGCCACGATATTCTGCGCCTGACCACATGAGACGCAAACGATTACCAAGGTTTTTGTCTTCGTAACCACGCCATAGGGCAACCGTGCTTGTGCCTCGACGCAATTCAATGCTTTCAATACCGACGGGGGCGTCCACTGATACTGAAACTTTCACCTTTTTGTCCGTTATTTGCACAATATCACCCATAGTGCAGACAAAGACTTTTTCGGTTGCACAATCAGGCTCAGCGATAGGGTTGCGGTGAAACAGTGTTCCACCAGCGGTCAGCTCTGCCTTAATGTCTATGGCTACACGCGGGCCCGAGGTGCCGTAGGTATGGCGACGGCGAATCGCTTCAAAGACAGCATCACGTGTATTTTCTTTCATCAGAAAGCAAGTCAAGCCGCCATAGGCACCGAAAAATGAAGCGCCTGGATAAGAGGCACCGGGGCGACCTTTATGTCCATCAGAATTCGCAACGACCCCAACTCGACGACGCATAGGGAAGCCATCGGTTAATATCCATTCGAAACTACCCCACGCAGAGTGTACCTCCACCGCTGCTTCTAACCGGGGATCGTGATCGAAATGAATATTGGCATAGCGGCCTCCAACATGGGCATACATGACGGAGTCCACTGGCTCGTCATGAAGCCTGTTATAAAGGTCAGTCAGTGTATGTGCATCAGTGTCAAGGTCATCATGCTCCGCAACCAATGCGTGAGAACAGCGATATATTCTCGCTCCTTCCTTTCTAAAAAAGACGTTATGATCGCCACCCACTGCTGTATTGCCAGACCACTCGTAACCTGGTAACACAGTAAAAACACCGGGTTCATTCAATGTTTCTGTCAAATGATTGAGCTTTTTCCAGAAAGCCGGTTTAATTTGGAAATCATTAGCCTGGTGGGCTGTCACGTCCAGAAACGACTTGTTTCGAGCGAAATCAAAATAGTGCTCTATGGAGTTGGTGCCGACGGTCTCACCGGTCTGCCCGTGTAGATCCCCCCAGAAATGTGCTGGCCCATCAGTAAGAACCTGCATCGGCCCAGCTTCTACAACGGTTCCGTCTTCAGCAGTAAGCCAAATCCTCAATATCCCCTCTTCTGCGGCTACTCGCAGAGGTTCAATGCGCATCGCTCCACTGGCTGAAGCGAAATCAATGACACTCGGAAGGCCTTCGACGGGTAACGAGCTTTCAATAGCAAAGCGTGTACTGCCTTTTGATGTCGGGTTGCCCCAAAGGTCCTCGGCTTTTAATCCAAGGCAGAAGATGTCGTTTAAGCGTCGGCGCGTCGGCAAAATTGCTAAATACCGATGCGCTGGTCCTGCTCCAACCGTGAACGCCAAATGAGTATCAGGCAACGGAATAAAATTGCCCGTAGCCTGCACGTCTGCCATTACGCGGATAACCCTTGCGCCTTCATAGAAGGTCGACATTAAGAGACCAGGAGAACCTTCAGTCGTGTCGCCCAGCACAATCTCAATCGTCTCACCAGGTTTGAGGTAGCCGCCTCGCTGGTAAATCGTAAGGGTTTCATTCCATGGACGCTGTCCCCCGTTACGGTCATATTTTAGAAACAGCTGTCCATCACCGGATGAGCGCGCCGTAACGTAATTTGGAGCGGTTGGGTCGGTCGTCTGTAGTGACCCAGCGTCTGAGATTAACCTAAGGGCCAAGCGTATCGCGCCTGTATCGTCCAGGCCCAGCTTGCCAGTCGTGTATTGAATACGAAAAGTTTGGTAGCTACGCACTTCAACATGTTCAGGCCCACTCATCACCGCGGTGCCAAACAAGGCAGGATCAGTGCCCGGTGTCGTTAGGAGCTTAGATTCACCTATCATTTCAGGGTCTATATCGAGTCTTCTTGGCATGGGGAACCTTTGATGAGTTGTTTTGAGTCCAATTAAAACTACATAGTAATATAGGGATAAAAAAGTCAGAATAGCAAATTTTTGTTGACATATGCCCGCAAAGCCTTCTATTACTGTGAAGTAATAACAATAAGTCAGCACACTCACGCCAACTCCGCGTAGCAAAAAATGCCCATTCGGCGTCAATTTATGCTTCACCGGCTATGAGGTTGGTTAAAATTCGCACAAAACTTCATAGTAATAACACGATAAACAGGAGTACTGAGATGCGTAAGCTTGTTAAAACAATTTTCATTCTCACTATGATGTCTCTGCCCTTTGCTGCTCTGGCCGACTATCCAGAAAAACCGATCACGCTCATTGTTCCCTATCAGGCAGGGGGATCTATGGAGACCATGGCGCGTGTTTTTGCCGAAGAACTGGGTAATGAATTGAATATAAATGTGCTTGTCAGGACCCAGCCTGGCGCAGGCGGAAAGATCGGCACGACCGCTGCATCTCGTGCTATAGCGGATGGCTATACATTATTATTTGCGCCAGGGTCTACCGTCCTGTGGCCCCCTATTGCTGAAAACGTGAACTATTCGCTGAGTAGTTTTGACCCCATAATTAGGGTTACAGACCTTCCCCAGGCAATCGTTACGTCTAAGAGCTCAGGCATTGAAACGTTCGAAGACTTGCTTGCACTCTCTGCTGCACAAAGCATGAGTTATGCTGATCAGAACTCAATCTCGCGCGCCTTTGTTGATTACATTGCCATGCGTGAACAGGTTGTTTGGGTAGCAGTGCCAACTAAAGGCGGCGGTGAAATGGTTCCCTTTTTGTTAGGGAATAAGGTGAATTTTGCATGGTCTGGCGGGGCCCATAACCGTTACTTAGATCAAATGAATGTTGTTCTCTCCATGACAGCAGCCCCTCAGGAAACGATGCCCGAAGTGCCAACCATGCAAGAAAGATATGGTGTTTCCATGCCTGGAGGCGCGACTATATGGGCTCCAGCCGGATTGTCAGAAGAATTGCGCGCCAAGTTAACAGAGGCTGCTATTACCGCCGCTCATTCCGAAGCCTTCAATGACTTAATGATGAACACGCTCGGTTTTCCTTTAGCGGATCTAACTGGAAGCCAATTAACGGCAGAACTAATGACCATTAATGAAGATTTGGCAGCCATTTATGAGGAGACTGCGCCATGATAGATCAGAAACCTTGTACACAAGATGCTTCTGATCGTTTCGATTTTTTAATAGGTGCAATTACCGTCAGCTTCGCGCTGTTTGTTATTTTCTTGCTGATTCCAGTCGGTGTGGAAACGACCACGTATCACAGCCAGCTTTCTCCTGGTTTTTTTCCTAAACTGGCTTGCATTTTCATTGGGCTATTTGGCGCGATGCTAATGTTTAAGAATCGCCACTGGGCGCTCCGACGAATTCCTCATAACGGCTCCCGTATATTGCTAGAAACTCTCGCTTGGCTTGCGTGGGCCATTGCCACAATGTTGTTACTCATGTATGTAGGATTCGTCGTCACCGCCGCCGTATCATGTTTTACGGGCATCGTATTAGCTGGCCAGCGCCGCTATTTAATCCGATGCGCACTAGGCTCAATATTACTGCCGCTGGCCCTTCAGCAACTCGCATGGCATGCCTTTTATATTCAACTGCCCTGAGGTCATCCATGTTAGATATTATCTTACAGGCATTCGCAGCAGCGTTAGAGCCGATGAATTTACTGTTCATCGCTTTAGGAATTGCCTTAGGCATTGTGATTGGTGTTTTGCCTGGACTCGGCAGCGTAACCGCCATGGCGGTACTGATACCGATAACCTTTTACATGTCCCCGTTAGCTGCCATTGCTTTCCTAGTAGGAGTCAATAAAGGAGGGACATCCGGTGGGGCCATTCCGGCTATTCTGTTAAATTCTCCCGGCTCACCCGAGGCAGCAGCAACGGCCTGGGATGGCTACCCTATGGCTAAGCGCGGAGAAGCTTTTCGTGCAATGAAATTCTCGCTTTTTTCATCGGTTACCGGCGATACGATTTCTGATTTACTACTCATCGTCCTTGTTGTGCCTTTTGCCGCCTTCGCATTGCAGTTTGGGCCAGTAGAATATACAGCTGTATTGTTATTCTCATTTGCATTAATTGCTGGAATTGCAGGAGATTCACCCTTAAAAAGTGGAATAGGTATCTTCTTTGGTATTCTACTCTCAACGATAGGCCTTGACCCCGTTGCCTCCACTTCTCGCTTCACATTTGGTCAACTTAAATTAGAAGATGGCCTCTCACTGTCAGCTTTGGCAATCGGCGCGCTTGCACTCTCATCTGTGGTTATTCAGCTTTCTGATCTCATCACCCGGCGTGAAAAAGATGACTTCGCCTCGAATCAAGCTGATACGAAAGCAGGCCGATCTGTTTCTGCACGTGAATTTTTCTCTTACTGGCGCACGCTAATCCGAGGGGCATTGACTGGCTCTCTTGTTGGGATGCTACCAGGGCTAGGCGTAACCTTAGCCTCTTTTCTATCTTACTCAGCCGCTAAACGTGCTTCCAAAAACGGCGATAACTTTGGTAAAGGAGAGCCCGAGGGTATCATTGCTACAGAAAGCGCCAATAGCGCTGTGGTTGGTTCTAACCTGATTCCAACAATCGCACTTGGCATTCCTGGCAATATCGCGGCAGCATTACTTGTTGGCGCCCTAGTTATGCATGGTGTTGTACCGGGGCCTTTCATGCTGAGCATGCATGGGGAGCTTATTTATGGACTCTTCGCCTCCATGATTTTGGCGAATATTTTCCACCTTATAATTGGCCGGGCGGGTTTATCACTATGGGTGCAGTTTGCTCGTTATCCACGTCGCCTGATTTTGCCGCCAGTGCTCATGTTTTGTATCTTTGGTATTTACCTTCCGACCCAATCGCTTTGGGACGTCGGTGTAATGTTAGCTTTTGCGGGTCTAGGTATTCTTTTTACTCGTGCGCGAATTTCAATTGTGTGCACTGTCATCGGTTTTCTATTAGGAGGAATGTTTGAAACTTCTTTACGCCAAGCTCTCTTGCTTCATCAAGTAGAAGGGATCTCAATTCTGGCGAGCCCATTAGCACTAGTATTCTTGCTACTTACAATCGCCGTTCTTTCACGTGCAATATGGCGAAGCCAAAAGGAGAGTAACAAATCGGCATGACTAAAAAAAATCAGGATGCTGCCCTGTGCTCTTTATTAATACAGAAACTAAAAGAAGAGCGTCACCGCAATCCACAAGAAACCAAGCGTACTGCACTGCGGCTAGCTTTGATGGCAGCTATACGGGAAGGAAAGGTCAAGCCTGGAGAACGGTTACCATCAGAAAGCGAGCTGGCGAGAAGCCTTGAGCTTTCACTCGGCACAGTGCAAAGCGCACTGGGTCAGTTGCAGGATCTGGGGTTAATCGTGCGTCGACGCGGAGACGGCACTCGCATAGCGGATGCAGAACCGCTAGGCCCTAATATTTGGCATTTCCGCTTCCGTGTTGCCGCCACAAATCGTCCACTACGCCTGACACAGGTCAAGGTCGAGGTACTCCGCACCAATGAACGTGGCCCCTGGAGCGAACACTTGGGCCCCGGGCCTTACGTTGTCATTCGTCGACGTCTCACTGGTGATAACATCAACCTTGGTGCAGAAATGTACTTACCGCAGAGACTGATAAATATAGATGATATTGAATTGAGTGAATTAGAAGGCGTCAATCTTCGCATCTGCCTTGAAGCATTTTTGGGGCAACGCTCTCATCAAGCAAATACGCTCATTGCAATAAACCACCTCTCTCTCCGTCATGCTGCTTTGTTTGAAATGCGGCCTGATAACGCGACATTCTGTGTAACAGCCTGTACATCACTAGGCGATGGTAGCCCGTTCTACTATCAGGATATCTATGCACCTTCTGACTTGTTAATATTAGAAATTTAAAAGCACTGAATAGCCCCAACTTGATGGGCGCCACACTTAAGAGTTCAATCATGCTCACAAAGGGGTTGAACATAATGAACAGGCTTTTCAGCGAAGAGCAGATCATAGGTTTCTTGGGCGAAACAGAGCAGGGGCTTCATTAAGGAGCTATGGCATGAGCAGCGTGATATTTTACAGGGAGGTGAACTAAGTTCGGCGGTATGAATGCTATGCCAGTGAAACTCTCTATATACTTTTGCATATTGGTCACGAAAGTTTACGAACTTTAAGCTAAAAGGCACCCAAGCGGGTGCCTTTTAGCCTTATTAATGATGAGAAATTAGAACTCTTCCCATTCCGCCACTTCATGCTTTTGCTGAGTGGCCTGGGGAGGGCGGCTAGGTGCTTGAGGTAGTGCAGTGCCTGTCCGCGCTTTATGTGCTGCCGTATAGGGTAGCGCAGAGTTCTCAGCGCCGCCTTCACTGAGCACAAACTCGCTCATCAGTTGATCCAGCCGTTGCGCATTATCGCGCATATTGGTGGCAAGCGTGGCGCTCTGGCTGACCATGGCAGCATTCTGCTGGGTCATCATATCCATCTCTGCCACTGCGGTATTGACCTGTTGGATGCCAGTGGTTTGTTCCCGGGCGCCGGCAGCAATCTCGGCGATCACATCCGACACTTGAGTAACGCTGTGGCGAATCTCCTTCATGCGATCAGCCGCCGCCTTGACAATATCACCGCCTTCTTTTGAATGACTCACGGACATATCAATCAGTGCACGAATATCATGTGCCGCAGATGCCGAGCGACTGGCGAGTGTGCGGACTTCGCTCGCTACAACAGCAAAACCACGGCCCTGCTCGCCAGCGCGGGCAGCCTCCACCGATGCGTTCAGTGCCAATATATTGGTTTGAAATGCAATCGAGTCAATCAAGCCAATAATGTCGCTTATTTTATTGGCCGAATCACTAATCGCGGCCATCTTGGCTTCCATTTGATTCATCGAATCGGTGCCACGTTCTGAGGCATTGGCGGCTTCTAGCGCGAGGCTATTCGCCTGTTCGGAGGCCTGGGAAGTATGCGCTACCGTGGAGTGAATTTGCTCCATTGAGGCAGACGTTTCCTGGAGGTTAGCCGCCGCTTGTTCGGTACGCGATGAAAGCTCATGAGTACCATCCGCCATATCGCTGGCATCGGATAATACCGTGCGAGCGTTTTGGCGCACTTCCTGAAGGGTAGACTGCATACGCTCGACAAAGGCATTAAAGCCGTGGGCGAGGTCGCCAATTTCATCCTGGGTTTTGGCTTCTAAACGGCGCGTTAAATCACCTTTTCCTTTGGCAATATCAGCCATGGCACTGGCGGTATGCTTGATGGGGGCAAGTGAGCGCCGCGCCGCATAGGCAACCACCACCAACAGCAATGCCAATAGCAGTCCACCCGCCAGCAGCAGCGACTGCAGCAGGCTATTAGTCACGGTCGTAAAGGCGGTGATGGGTACGGTGACCCCGACCACCCAGGAAGTGCCTTCCACCGGGCTCCACATGAGCACGGTCTGCTCACCGCTGGGCATGGTTATTTCACCGGAGCCTGCCGTGCCGCTGAGTATTTGCTGACTCAATGCATCCAGGCCTTGGTAGCCCTGCTGGTCGGCATCGGTGTAATTGAGCGACATGCGATACTCTTCAACCGGATGAGCAATGACTTGCCCTTGGCTGTCGATTAGCCAGCCGTAGCTGCCATCGCCAACATTAATATCGGAGGTAATATCAGATACGGCGGCCATGGAAACGGTCATGCCCAGCAGTCCCGCTCGATTGCCACGCTCATCGAATACAGTATCAGCGACAATAGCCGTTGGCAGGCCACTCACCATGGAGATAACCGGATCGCTTAGCAGACTATCCTGGGTGCCGTCAGTCACTAAGGCTTTGAAATAAGGACGTTCGGCTATCTCCAAGTTGACGCCTGCGTGAGTTAGGGTTGCTCCGGATGCGTCAGCAAAGAACAGTGACTCGATGGTGCCCCCTGGTGGGTAGCGCTTTTCGAGCCAAGCGCGGTGAGACGCAAGCGGCACGTCTTCCACCAAACGCTCATCCTGAGCAAGTACGGAGATCCAATTACGGTACCCGGTAATCCAGCGGCTGATTTCATCTGCCCGTGCTTCTACCTGCCGCTTACCGGCATTATCGATTAACGCTGGAATAGCCTGGTTAAGCTGTTGATTGACGACAAAGCCTAAAATGACGGCTACCACTAAGAGAGGTATAGCGACAGCGACCAGCAGTTTCTGCGTCAGTGAAAGACGAGAAATTTTTTTCATTTGTTGCCTCGATATGTTGGCCAGAAGCAAAGCACGAGGATGTTGATGAGTGCCATGCTTTGACTGTTTAATGGTTCCCTGGGTGTTATTCTTACTACCGCTAATCATTAACGGTCGATCCTGCACTTGCTTAAATATTTGATTTTTTTAATATCTTTTCGACTAATATAATAATGTTAAACTGAAAGTCTGTTTCAGATTTTAATGTAATTTTTGTTGTGATTTTTGTTGTAGTCTTGTATGCATTTTCGCGCTTCTTGTATTTTTTTGTGATTTTGTTAAATCATCGAGGTAGTCGACGTCAGTGCACACGCCTGGGTCGTTGAGAGAGGCATAAATAACACAGTCGCTATGCTTTTTGATGACAGGACTTGCACCTCTGTCATTTTCTAAAAGTGCCAGTTCGTGCCAGAATTCTCTTCCAAAAACAACAGGGTGCCCAGGATTTTCTTGGTGTATTGGCTGTACGATACTCCCTGGGGTGGCCATTTTTGTTAATACACCGCATGTCTCTTCACTTACCCAAGGGAGGTCGGCTAACCATACTGCGGCAGCACGATAATGATGTATGCTTTCATCGCTGCAGAGTTGTCTAAAAGCATCGCTAATACTGTAACCAAGGCCTAAATGACTGCGCTGACTAATAATAATGTGATTCGTTGGTGTAAGGCCGAGTGACTGGGCGTTATCTTCGGGTTTGATAACAACGCGGCTATTAGAAAAAGTTTTCTGAATAGTTCGTAAAGTGGAGCTAAGCAGCGTTTCCCCATTGCCTAACTTGGCGACTCTTTTATCGCTGCCAAAGCGGCTTGATTGCCCTGCCGCCATCACGATGACTATGATATCGCTACAAGGCATGGCGTTCTTTTCCGCGAGAGAGGCGAGCAATATCGGCCATCACGGCTAGCGCAATTTCAGCCGGTGTTTTGCTACCCAGATTAAGCCCAATGGGCATGGCAATTCTTGCTACTTGGCTTTCCGTCAGGCCGCCAGAACGTAGCAGTCGTTCGGCACGCTGCTGTGATGTCTGCTGAGAGCCCATAACGCCAATGTAAAAGGCTTCCGTTCGGACGGCTTCGATCATCGCTAAATCATCGATACGCGGGTCATGGGTCAAGGCCACAACGGCGGTATTGGCATGGCAACCGCCAGAGGCAATAAACACGGAGGGCAGTACCGCCTGCACTTCCACTCCGGCGACAGCAAAATTTTGCCTAGGCTCGTCTCTGGGGTCGCAGACAATCACTTCAAAACCAAGCGTTTGGGCAAACAGCGCACAGGGCGCAGAGACTGAAGAGATCCCCGCGATAATCAGCCGTAGCGCAGGGCCTATGCGAATATTGACGCTATCTGTATCGAAAGTAACGGTGGGCTCGGTGTTATTCGATGGGTTAAAGCGCTTGCCGCTGCCATCCAGTGTGATACAGCGGGTTAGCGGTTGGCGACCCAGTAGCGTGGCATGCATCACTTCTAGGTGAGTGAGGTTTTCGGTGTTGGGCGCTAGCCGTTCAACCAACACTTCAAGGCGACCACCGCAGGGTAAACGAATATTCGCTGAACCAGCGTCACCGCCATAGCGCACCCGTTGAACCGGTTCGTTAAACTCACCCTTTTGAAGCCTTGCGATAAAGTCTTCTTCGACACAGCCACCTGACAGTGACCCCAGATAGTCGCCTGTCGAACATGCGACCAGCATGGCACCCGGCTCCCGGGGGGCCGAGCCAAAAGTTTTCAGAACTGTGCATAGCCAAACGGTCAGCCCCTGGTTGGCCCATTTCAACGCACGTTCGATAACCTGTAGATCAAGATGGTGCATTAAATCGCCGCCTCCATGGGGAGTCGAAGGGCGGCTTTCAGTGCATCGCGAATGGTGTCAGGGGTAAAAGGGGGATGGGTAAAGCGTACCCCCGTGGCATCAAAAAGCGCGTTGGCAATCGCGGGAGCGCCGGGCAGTGAGGCGGACTCCCCAACACCGAGTGGGGGCAGTTCAGGGCGATCAAGCAGCATGACGTCGATGGGAGGCAGCTCCGAGAAACGCAGAATAGGGTAGCCGCCCCACTCTCTGCTGGTTGGTAAACCATCCTCAAAGGTTACCCGCTCCTTTAAAGTGCGGCTGAGCATCTGGATCACATTACCATGCACCTGATGGCGAACGCCGGCGGGGTTCACCATCAGGCCCGCATCCTGACCTACATATAGGTTCTCGACGACAACCCGTCCACTCTTCACATTGACTTTAAGCTCAATCACCCAGGCGGCGAGCGCGGCACCAAAGCCGGGAAATTTACTATGTACGTACTGGGCGTAAGCGAATCCTCGGCCGTAGCGCCACTCGCCATCGCTACTCGGATTGGTGTTAGCGGTGCAGGGTTTCCAGTTCGCACGTTCGGCTAACGCTTCGACAAGCTCGCAGGCGCGGTTATCGGCTAAGTAGCGCAACCGATAGGCGACAGGATCTTCACCCGCCAAGTAGGCGAGTTCATCAATATAGCTTTCGTGGGCGAAAGTGCTGGGCAGCGCCGAGACACCACGCAGCCAGGAGGCGCGCACCAGGGTCGGGACGTCGTCGCACACTATTTGGCGATGAGGGTAGCGGTAGGGCGGCACCGATGTTCGATCCCCCATTTCAAAGGGGATATCAATAGGTGGGGCAGCACCGGTCAGCAGTAGTGCCAGGGTGGGCGCACTGTTAGAGGGGTAGCGCGTATTAAAGCGATAGCCTGCTGGGCTGCCATCTGCGTTTAAGCCTCCCTGAATGGCCATATACTGAGCAGCCCCTTTAGGCTCCCAGGTGTGCTCCTGCTCACGGGTTAGTTGTACACGAACAGGTCGACCCACCGCCTGAGAGAGCAGCACTGCATCCGCGCCAACGTCGTCGGCGCAGTTGCGGCCATAGCAGCCTGATGTTTCCATACGGGTAATGGTGATAACACCTTCATCCAAACCGGTAAGGCGGGCGAGGTCGGCGCGCAGGCTGTGTGGATTTTGGGTGCCCGACCATACGTGAAGGCCATCTTCGTTGGCATCGGCGACAGAGCACGAAGGGCCGATGGAGCCATGCAGTTGGAAAGGCCACACATAGTGACGATTGAGCGGATGTTGTGCGGCGGCCAGAGCGCTGTCGAGATCACCCTCTTCGAGGAGTATGCGCTGCTTGCTGGGCAGGTCGAGCAGTGCTTGCTCTATGTTGTCCAACTGAGGCAAGCCTTCGATTGGGCGCCACTGGATCTTTAGCTGCTTGGCTGCGGCAGCAGCCTGCTCTTCACGCTCGGCCACCACGCCAACAAAGTCACCGACCACCACGACGCTTATCACACCTGGCAAATGCGCCACAGAGCTTTCATCTACCGCGATTAAACTGTTGCCAATAAAGTCGCCGCTATCATGGCCTACATAAGGCGGACGAATCACTCGCCCATGCAGCATGTTGGGCAGACGTAGGTCGTGGATAAAGGTCAATTGCCCAGTGGCCTTGGCGGGTATATCCACGCGGGAGGTCGATTGGCCGACCAGGGTATAATGGCTGACCGGCTTAAGCGGCACCTCATCGGCAAGCTTTAATGCATGACGGGTGCCCCGCAGCAACTCCCCAAAGCTAACGGATGAACGGTTATTATCACTTGGCGTAATAGCGCCGTTCTGGCAGCTAAGTAGTGAGTGCTCAGTGTCAAAGTGCTTTGCTGCCAGGGTTAATAGGTACTCCCGCGCCTGTGCCGCAGCTCGGCGTAAAGGCTCGGCAGTGATCTGAATCGATGCACTGGCTATGGTGGGGCCTTGGTTGGGGGCTTCAACGGAGTTGCCCAGCACCATGGTGACGCTGTCGAACGCGACGCTGAGCTCTTCTGCAACAATTTGAGCGAGCGCCGTGCGTATGCCCGTGCCCAGGTCTACGTGGCCGTTGAAAGCCACGATATGACTAGCGCTCAGTACGGCAATGAATATCTCAGGCTCATGGGGGGTGAAGTTTGAGTGTGTACCTGGCTGTCCGGGCGCGGGCTTGGGGGGCGTAACCGGGTCGCGATAGATCACCAGAACATCAGACCCATACAGCAGTGACTCTCTTGTATAGTCTGATTTATCAGCCATGTCTGCCTCCCACGCTCGCGTTTACGATGATCAGTGCGGATGAATTTTAGGTGATGAAAGAGCGATAACTAAGGTAAAATTATAGCGTGTACGCCATAAAAGCATGATGAATTGATCCAGCGCAAGGAGTATTTCATACGTTGATGCATCATTTTGTTAACCAGTGCCATACTCGATACACGACGTCGCCAATAGATTAAGGATATGGAATGACAACGGATAGTGCGTTCAAACACTCGTCTTCCGGCGAGCACTCTACGCCTTCAGAGCAAGGGTATGATTTCTCTGAGCAAGTAGGGCATCTACTGCGTAAAGCCTACCAGCGGCATACGGCTATTTTTCAGCGCTACAGCAACGATAAACAGCTCACGGCCATTCAATTTGTAACGCTGTGCACGGTGATGGAGCGCGGCCCCAGCTCGTTAACCGATATCGTCAACGCTACGGCGATTGATCCAGCCACTATCCGTGGCGTCATTAAACGTCTTAAAGCGCGGGGGTGGATCTCGCTAACTACCGACCCCAATGATCAACGCAAAGTCATGGTCGTGATCACTGAGGCCGGGGAGACATTAGTCGAGGCTATGGTGCCCAGTGCCAAGCAAATTAGCGATCAGACCATGAAAAATCTCAACCCGGCAGAGCGGGTCGCTTTAATGCATCTGCTGGAAAAAATGAACGCGGACTGATGACTCAACAGAGACGTCCGTTTCACCTGCGTTTTCGGATACTCCTAACGCTTCATTAAGTATCCCAGTGTTTCATCCAGTCCAATCACATCGCCATATTTGCTATCGATATCAAACAGGTTAGCTTCATGGGGCGCGGGGTGACGGTCACCCACGCAGTCACGCACGACCATCACCCGAAAGCCGTGCTGTACTCCATCAACGGCGGTGGCGCGAATGCAGCCACTGGTGGAGCAGCCGGTAATGATGAGTGTATCGATACCCATGGCGATTAGTGTGGAGGCAAGCGAAGTTCCAAAGAACGCGCTGGCATACTGCTTGGTCATTACCAGCTCATCTTCACGGGGTGCCACCTCGGGGCAGAACTCGGCGTAAGGATTGCCCGCCACCATCGCCCGCATGACCGGCGCCTTCTTGACCCAAATGCCGCCATCGATTTGATCCGGGGCGTGATACAGGATGTTGGTGTGGATAACAGGCGTGCCAGTGCGCCGTGCGGTATTGAGTAGCGGCGGCATATTGGCCACCGCATCCACCACGCCCTGGGCAAATAGCGGCGAACCTGGTGTGGTGTAGCCTTGCATAAAATCAACCACCAGCAGCGCGGGCCTTTTGCCAAAGCCGATGCGCCCATCCCACACGCCTCGGTAGTTGTCCGTGGCAGTGTTATCGCTAACGCCATCGCTGTTATCAGTCGTGTGTGGTGACATGGTCGTCTCCTTAATCAGCACACTATATCGTCAATAAGTACCTGATCTCGTTAGTAAGCCCCTGACAAGAGGGCGCCCGCGCCCGGTACGATGGGCTCCAGGTCGAGTGCCTTGAGCATGGCATAGGTGGTCGCGATAGCTGCGGTAACCACCGGCTTGCCGGTCAGGGCTTCGACCTTGGCGACGGCCGGTAGTGACGGCATTTGTACACAGGCTGACAAGACGATAGCGTCCACGTTACTTAAATCGAGACTGGCGACGATTTCGGGGAGATTGGCGGGGTCGTGGCGAGCGACATCCAGGTTATTAGGGATCTCAAGCGCTCGGTAGTCGAGCACGTCAATGCCTTCCTGGCGGATGTAGTCCACCACCATTTCGGTCAGCGGCTTCATGTAGGGGGCCACTACCACCACGCGCTTGGCTTTCATCACACCCAGGGCATCAACCAGAGCACCGGCGCTGGTGACCACCGGCGTGTCGCAGCCGTTCTCTTCGGTGCGGCTGCGCAGACGCTTTTGCGACTCTCGGTGGTAGCCGGGCCCCATCGCCATAATGGCAACCAGGCAGGCATACCCCATCACATCCACTGCGGCATCGGAGAGCTCCAGGGCGCAGCGATCCGACTCTGCATCCATGGCAGCCAGCTCGTCCTTGCTGACGTTCTTCATGCGCATGCGGCTGGAGTGGAAGGTAAAGCGCTCCGGGCGGATTAACTGCCGCGCCGTAAGCATGGCGGGTATTTCGGTCTCCATGGTGATATTGGAGCTGGGGACGATCTGGCCGATACGGTAGCTTTTGATCTCGTTCTTTATATAGTTGCTGGTCATGGTATTTGGCCTCTCTTAGAGCTCGCTGCCCAGGAAGTCTTCAAAGGCGGCAAAAAAACCGTCGAAGTCATCCCAGGGAATCATGTGACCCGCTTGTTCCGCGGTAGAAATACGAACCGTCGGTAGAAGGGCGCGTATTTCGGCGCGATCTTCATCCTGGATGACCCCGCCCTTGCCTGCACACATCAGCAGCGTGGGCACTTTGATAGCGGGGAAATCCTGGTGGATATCGACGCTGTGGAACTCTTCAAACGCCTGAATAATGGCGGGCTCAAAGCAAGTGTGTAACCACTCGGCGCGTAACCGCAGCTGCTCGTCGCTCCAGGTGGGGCAGTAGTGGCGCATGGTCTCGATATCGGCACCACGTGTGCAGTCGCGAATCGAATCCACGTACCAGGGCAGCTTGCTGGGGTACTCACGGCGTCCTGGCCCCGAAACCGGTGGGTCGATAAGTACCAGTTTGTCGATTCCCTTGGCGCCGCGACTCATGGCGCGTAGCGCAAAGCGCGCACCCATGGAGTGGCCCGCCAGAATGACATTGCTCAGACCCAGCGCATCGATAAAGGCGATCACATCGTCGGCGCAGGTGTCGGTGGCATAATCGAGCTCGGGCCCGGTAGACGACAAGCCGCGTCCACGAACATCCAGCACATAAGTGTCGAAATGCTGACCGAGCCGCTCGGCCACAAAACACCAGGTGATGGCCGGGCTGGTAATGCCCGGTATCAGTACCAGCGGCTGGCGCGAAGTCTCGGCGCTGTCGGCAAAGCGCAGGTAGTGCTGACGAATACCATTGGCGTGCACGTTGGCGCCATAGAGATAGGTGCTGTTCATGCTGGGCTCCCTTGACTGGTTGGTTGCTTCAGCGGTACTTCAAAGGGGTCATAGGCGAATACCCAGGCCGGGTCTTCGTCTTCCCGTAACCAGGTATTGTCGTGGGAAACCTGCTGAACCCGAGAGGCGCGTTCAAAACGGTTGGTGCGGTAAAGTTCGAATGCCTGCTGGTAGTGCTCGGCGCCCACTTCCTCCAGGCAGCGTACCAGCATGGCGGCATCCTCGATGGCCATGGCAGCGCCCTGGGCCATATGAGGCTTCATCGGGTGGCAGGCATCGCCCAGCAGCACCAGTCGATTTTCATGCCACAGTGGCAGCGGGTTGCGCTCCAGCAAGGGCCATTTGGTGACGGTTTCAGTGCAGTCAATCAGCGCTTGTACGGTGGGGTGGTAACCCTCGAATGCTTTGCGCATCTCTTCCCGTGAGCTGTCGACGAAGGAAGTGCCGTGGTTCCAATCGGGTTCAGGCACGCCGGTCACGTAGTAATACTCCTTCTCGTCGCCGGTCACGAAGTACACCATCATGTGTCGGTCTTCCGACCACCACTTCACGCAGGCTTCGAAATCCAGGTCGTATGCCTTGAGTTTTTCGGCAGAGATAATTGCCCGGTGGGCAACCCAGCCGCTATAGATCGGAGCCTCTGGGCCCAGCAGCTTCTCGCGCAGCCGCGAATTGACCCCGTCTGCGCCGATCACCAGGTCAGCCTCTTCCGTCGAGCCGTCAGCGAAGGTCATGACGACCTTGCCGCCGCTGTCGTTGACATCGACCAGGCGCTTATCGAAATAGAGGTTGTCCTGGTCGAGCGTGCTGACCATCAATTCGTGCAGATCACCACGGTGTACGGTGATGTAGGCCGCCCCATAGTTTTCGCGAGCAAACTCGCCTAGCGGGATGCGCGACTGATACTCGCCGGTCATGCCGTTGCGGCTGAACCAGTAATCGGGGTGTGAGCCCATGGCATTGAGCTTCTCTTCAATACCAATGCGGCGCATCACTTTCATCACGTTGGGGCCAAGGTGAATGCCTGCCCCAAGGCGCGCAAACGCTGGTGCCTGTTCGTACACCTTGGTGGGGTAGCCCGCTTTCTGCAGTAGCGCGCCTGCAGCGGCGCCGCCAAGGCCCGCGCCAATAACGGCTATGGTGGGTTTATTGTTCATATCCTGGTTTCCTCGCTGTTTTATTCGCCTATCACTCGTTTCTGAATGCGTTCGTGAATGCTATAAAACAACGTATACACCATTTATTTTTTGGTCAAGAATTAGTTTCGAAATTATTTTTTAACGAAAACAGGGTGTAATTTTTAAATAAATATATGAATTTAATGGATTTATAGTCGTTTTTTTGGTTTTATTCAAAAACTTGAAAAACGCATCCATAGAGTGCTATACGTTTATTAGGCTTATTTTTATAGCGTACGCACCTTTAATGCTCGATGGGTATTAGCTCTGCACTTAGCTGGTGCAAGTCGATTGGCCGCATGTGAAAGGTAGATGAAAATAGGCTGGTTTAAGGTGCTACGAAGCGTGTTTGGCAGGCAGTATTTATTAGTAACATCTAAGTCATATCCAAGCCCTATCCAGAGCAAGAGGGCGGGCTTAACAATAACGATGATGATCCCCTATGACGCTAAAGCTAACTATCAATGGGCAAGAACATGAGCTGGCCGTGCCGCCGCAGACACCATTGCTCAATGTGTTGCGTAACGACCTGGCGCTCAATGGGCCCAAGTATGGCTGTGGTTTGGGTGAGTGCGGGGCATGCAGCGTATTGATTGATGGCATGGCCGCACGCACCTGCGTGCTGCCCGTGTCCGCTGCCGTTGGCCATGAGGTAACCACCCTTGATGGTCTTTCCCAGGGCGGTGAACTTGACCCTGTACAACAAGCCTTTATCGATGCTCAGGCAGCCCAGTGTGGCTACTGTTTGAACGGCATGATCATCACTATTCGTGCGCTGCTAAATCATAATACCCAACCCTCTGCGCAGCAGATTCGCGCCGCTTTAGAGCATAACCTCTGCCGATGTGGCACCCATGTTGAAATTCTCCAGGCAGCGGAGCGTGCCGTGGTCATTAACGCGGCCGCGTTGCAGGAGGCTTCTCATGAGTGAAGGGTCGATGCTCCATGGCCAGCAAAAACAGGCCGGCATCCCCGCGCTGCTAGCGCAGGCACGTTTTGGTGTCGTCGTGCGTCCACCTTACTACCGGTGGAATGGTGAGCGTTTTGAGAGCGATCGCTTAGTTGGCGTCGATAGCAGCAGCATTGCCTCACTATCTGGATCTATTGAAGTCGTGGTGGAAGGGAATTTTGTGGGGGTGGTTGCCGATAGTTTGGCCTTGGCGACCGATGCCGCTAAACAACTGAAGGTTGAGTGGCAGGCCGTTCACCAGACGCCCGAACAAGTGCCTGAAAGCGATCAAGCGCCCTCTGAATCGCCTCTTGTTATGCCTAGCCAGTCGTACATGCATTCGAACCACGGGTATGGCTGGCCGAGTCGCATGCGCTGGGGCAGTCACCCCAGCTGGGTAATTGCCGATTGTTGCGACCAACAATTGAGTGTGTGGGGGAAAACCGTCACCCCAGCGGCGCTTAAACAGGATCTAAGCCGGTTAACCGCGCTGAATATTAGCCAGATTGAGCTTTATAGCGCCGATGGTAAACACGCATCAAATCAGGCCTCAGGGCTGGGTCGCCATTGCGGTGACGATGCCGCCGTGGATGCGGCGTTGATGTCGCGGGCTGTGGGCGGCCCGGTAGCCGTTTGGCTCGATGCCCGCTACGCCAAGGATGTTCAGGCATTGGGCCAAGCGCAGCGAATTAGCCTAAACGCGGATATTGCCAGTAGTGGTGAGATAGCCCGTTATCACTATCAGCAGGCCAATCTCACTGGTGAGGTGGCTGCCGTAGGGTTGTTGTTAAGTGGTAGGGCCGCGATAACAACGTCTAGCGCTGAGGCCTCCGCCGGCGAGCAAGACACAACGCCGTTCTCGCCCTATGTATTTCGCGACCAATACCTTGCCGCACGCTCCCAGCCAGACTCGCTCTCCACCAATTCCACCTTGATGGGTATACAGCAGACGTTCGCTCGGGAATCTTTTTTAGATGAGGTTGCCCGCGAGAGTGACCAAGACCCTGTCGCGCTGCGACTTCGACATCTTGACGATGCGCGTGGTATTGAGCTGATTGAGTCCGTTGCTAAACGGGCCGAGTGGCAAAGGGCGTTCAATCCATCAGCGGACTCTTTACCCCAGGATCTATTGCGCGGGCGGGGTTTTGCCTACTCCCAACTACCTGACCGCGAACAACGCGTGGAATCGGGAGTGCGCTCTGCCTGGATTGCCGATGTGGAGGTCAATCGCGTTACCGGCGATGTTCAGCTTACCCGTTTGGTCGTTGGTCAGGACGTCGGCTCTGATGTGGATACTGATCGCCTTCAGCAAACGCTACAGGCCCGGGTTTTGGGCGAGGCGCGCCCCCTTTTGGGGCAAGCGCCCAGTTTCGACGAGTGGGGTGACGGCAGTCGTGCGCTGACTAAAAGTGAATATTCAGCAGGATTACCAACCACCGCTTCTTCGCCAAGCCCTGTTGGGGGAGGTGTTAATCAAACCGTCGGTGAAGACGTATTAACCGGGGCGGAGCTATCGCCGGGTGTTGCGGTAATAGCCAATGCGCTTTTTGATGCCACCGGCCTGCGTTTTCGCCAACCACCGTTTACCGCCAAGCGCGTGCGCCAGGCACTCGAAGCTTCGTCCACCGAGGAGGCAGGGCGCCCATCTAAATTGAAACCGCCGCGGTCAACGAAACGGCGCTGGTTAGCCGCTGCAGCGTTCACCACCATTGCGGGCACTGCGGCCATGGCTTGGCCGTGGAAAGGAGCCATTGCACCTGTCTCACGGCCAGCCACCAACCTTTATTCTGCCGAGACCATTGAGCGCGGGCGACTCGTTGCGGCTGCAGGTGACTGCGCGGCGTGTCATACCACCGAAGGTGGCGTGACCAATGCAGGTGGGCGTGGGTTTGAGACACCTTTCGGGACGCTCTACAGCACGAACATTACGCCGGATGAGGCGACGGGGATTGGTCAGTGGTCTTACGCAGCCTTTGAGCGCGCCATGCGCCACGGCATTAGCCGCGATGGCAGCCACCTTTATCCCGCGTTCCCTTATACGGCGTTTGCCAAGACCAGTGATGCCGATTTACAGGCGCTTTACGCCTACTTAATGGCTCAGCCAGCCGTCGCCGCTGAAAAGTCATCGAATGAACTCTCTTTCCCCTTCAGTGTGCGCGCCTTAATGGCGGGCTGGAACGTGCTTTATCACGATCCCACTCCGTTCCAGCCAGACCCCATGCAAAGTGAATTATATAATCGGGGGGCCTATCTAGCCGAAGGGCTAGGCCACTGCAGCGCCTGTCATAGCCCACGCAATGCCATGGGGGCTGAGAAAAGCGGCGAGGCCTACTTTGCCGGTGCCTTTGTAGATGGTTGGGAAGCACCACCGCTGAATACGCTGTCGCGTGCGCCCGTCCCGTGGAGTGAAACATCGCTTTACGACTATCTGCGCCACGGTGAATCTGAGCTTCACGGCGTTGCCTCTGGCCCTATGGCCCCGGTGGTAGCGGGGCTGGCTGAGCTGCCTGAATACGATGTGCGGGCCATTGCCCACTATGTGGCCGCCCAGATGCAGGCGCCCACAGGTAATAGCGATGCGGCTGTGGCGGAAGCTACGCAGCGCGTGACCAGTGCAGCCGTTAGCTCAACAGAAATGGAGGCTGGGGAGCGGCTCTTCGAGGGCGCCTGTGCGGCGTGCCATGTCGATTCTGGCGTTCCTACCTTTTCGAAGGCGGGAACTAATCTGGCGCTGAATACCAATTTACACAGCGATCATCCCGATAACGTTATTCAGTCAATTTTGGGGGGTGTCCACGCCGAACACGTTCCCGGTATTGGTAGCATGCCAGGCTTTGCCGACAGCTTTAGTAATACCCAGGTCGCTGATTTGACGACCTATCTCCGAGCGCGTTTTGCTCCAGAGAAAGCGCCTTGGCAAAAAGTAAAACAACGTATCGCAGATATACGCCAGCCTCACCACAACAACACTCACTCTTCTCCCTGACGTAATAAAACGAGGTGGATTATGAAACGCAGTAAATGGATATGGCTAGTATGGGCCGTCGTCTTACTGAGCTATTTAGTGCCTTACACCCTATTGAGCGGTGTCGCGCTCTGGTACGGCAGCTTCCTGTTCTGGATGTTGGCAGGGTTGGCCATCATTGCGCTGAATGTGTTTATCACTAAAGATTTTGAGGAGCACAGCAATGACTGAGTCACTCATCTGGTGGTCCATTGCCATCTACTTATTGATCGCTATTGGCATTGCGATTATGTCTCGCCAAGGTCCTTCCGAAAGTATGTCGGGATACTTCCTGGGTAACCGACAAATGAACGGCTTTGTCTCGGCGCTGAGTTACAGTGCCACGACGTATAGCGCATTTATGATGGTGGGCTTGGCAGGTCTTACCTATGCCGGCGGTGTGGGAGCGCTCGGTTTTGAAATCATCTATTTCGCCGGTGTCTCTCTGGTGGCTGTTTTCGGTCCCAAATTCTGGGCAGTCGGCAAGAAGTTTGGCTATGTGACGCCCAGCGAGATGTTGGGCCACCGCTACAACAGCAAACATGTGGCCATGGCTGTCTCGATTGCCAGTTGTATCTTCCTGATTCCCTACTCGGCCGTTCAGCTCGCGGGTGTCGGTTACCTGTTGCAGGGGATTACTGATGGCGCGATTACCTTTACTACCGGGGTGGTGCTGGCCACGGTGATCGCCATCTTCTTCTCCTATATTGCAGGGATTCGTTCGGTGATGTGGACCGACTCGCTCCAGGCCATCATGATGATTGTTGCCTCAACCCTGGTGGCCTTCCTGGTGATCCAGGGCTTGGGTGGTTTCGGCGCACTATTCGATACGCTGGCAACGGAACATCCGCAGTCGCTCACGGTGCCCGGCCCTGGCCTGTTCAGCTTTGTCACTTTCCTGGGGCTCACCATTCCCTGGTTCTTCTTTAGTATCTCCAACCCACAGGTCAGTCAACGCCTGTTTATGCCCTCTTCGCTGCGCTCCATGCGCCACATGCTGATTGGCTTCCTGGTGTTTGGTTTTATCTACACCATGGTCTCTGTGCTTTGGGGTTTCTCTGCCTTAGCCGCTTTCCCAAGTCTTGCAAGTGCAGATTTAGCCACGCCCACGCTGTTGGCCTCGGAGTTTGTTCCGCCAGTATTAGGGGTGATCGTGATGATCGGCATCATGGCGGCCGCGGTCTCTACTATCGATTCGATCATGCTGACCCTGGCGTCCATGGTTTCCCGCGACGTCTATGCGAACGTTAAACCGAACGTCAGTGAAAAGCGCCAACTGCTGGTGGGCAAGTTCGTGGTGCCGGTGATTGCACTGATGGCGCTGGCCTTTGCCGAGCTGCAGCTTGACCTTATTGCGGTGCTGTCGGTGGCGGCCTCTTCGGGGCTGGTTGCCATGGTGCCCGCCCTTATCGGTGCCTTCTATTGGAAGCGCGGTACTGGCGTCGGTGCACTGGTAAGCGTGGTGGGTACCAGCGCCTTTGTACTGCTGATGTATGCCACTGGTAATTCACTGCTGGGCCTGCCCGCCGGTGTATGGGGCATTGTGGTCGCTAGTGTGCTGTTTGTTGGCGTTAGCCTTATGACCAAGCCTCATCAAGCCTCTTCGGACGCCTTCTTTACCGCCATCGAGGAAGAGCTGGGTAAAAAGCGCCGTACTACCACCGATCAAGCGACGAAAGAGGCGGCTGCCTAATTGACGTTCAGCTTTGACCCGATAACACCATAGAGCGCTTGGTGTGCCCAAAGGCGAGCACGAGCGCTCTCAGCTAACACTTCCCGGTACGTTACAGCTGTGCTTTCGCCTGGGGAGTTAGGAGACTTTATGGATCACGCAAGCTTTGCCGAAATTTGCCTCCATCAGCTAAAAATGTCCGGCGTACATGAAGGCGAAAAACTCGTCGTACTGACCCAGGGCAGCGAACGCCTTGATTATGCGGATGCCTTTATGGCGGCGGGGCAGCGTTTAGGCGCCAATATGTACCACATGCGGTTACCCGCGCCGTTACCTACTGGTGGCTGGGCCGTGGGAGCAACGGGGCTTGCAAGCATGCCCGATGCGGTGGAAGCGCTTAAAAACTGCGACATGTTGATCGATTGTATTTTCCTGCTGTTCTCTCCCGAGCAAATGGCGATCCAAGCCGCGGGTACGCGTATATTGACGGCGGTTGAACCGCCAGAACTGCTGGCCAGAATGTTGCCCACCAAGGAGCTAAGGGAAAAGGTCGAACTGGCCGCCGCGCTGCTGGAAAAAGCCAAAGTGATGCGCATCACCTCGCCCTACGGCACGGATGTCACCTACCAACTGAATACTTATGAGACGGTTGCTGAGTATGCCTGTACCGACGAACCGGGGCGTTGGGATCACTGGCCCTCTGGCTTTGTCTTTACTGGCGGTGATGACGATGGCGTTGATGGCACCATCGTGGTGGCGCCGGGCGATATTCTGCTCCCCCAGAACATGTATGTCAGAGAGCCCATTACCTACACCATTGAAAAGGGCTGGATTACCGACATACGCGGTGGGCTGGATGCGGAGCTAGTGAAATCCTATATGGATAGCTTTAACGACCCGCGCGGCATGGGCATGAGCCACGTGGGCTGGGGCATGAACCCGAACGCCAAATGGCACCGCATGGTGCCAGGGGAGTTCCCAGGCGGCATGGGGATGGAACCGCGCAGCTTCTATGGCAACGTCATGTTCTCCACCGGCCCGAACAGTGAGCTGGGCGGGTCTAACGATACCGCCTGCCATTTGGATATTCCCATGCGCAACTGCTCGCTCTTCCTGGACGATGAGCCCATCGTCATTGATGGCGATATCGTCGTTAAAGAGCTGCAGATGGCTAGAAACTAACGCGCTTGAGACAAGAGATACTGATAAAGCCCCTGGTTCGGGGCTTTTTTTAATTTAGCGCCAAACCGTTAGCTGATGTCGGTAATCATCTTGCGCCTGGCTGGCGCTAACGGGCGTTAGCCAAACCTGGGTGCCGGGCAAACACTGGGCCAGCGTAGCGCAGGCGATGGGGGTGAGAGCGCCTAGGCGCGGGTAGCCGCCAATGGTTTGGCGGTCGTTCATCAGCACGATAGGCTGGCCGTCCGGCGGTACTTGAACTGCTCCCAGCGGAATGCCTTCGGAAATAATGCCCTTGAGTGAGCCGTGTAGGGCTGGGCCGGTGAGGCGTACGCCCATCCGGTCGGCGCGATTATCCACTGTCCAGGGTTGGTTGAACGCCTGGAAAAGTGCATGGCCACTGAAGGAGGCGATTTGCGAGCCGAGCACGATGGGTAAGCGGCAGCCAGACGCAGGCATGCGCGGGCCCTGGCTTTCAGGAATGCGCCGCACTGCCGGAGCGGTGCCTTTCCAGGTTAACCGGTCGCCCACGTTTATCGGTTTGCCATCTTCATGTAAGCCCCCCAATTGCTCGCGGGCAGTGCAGGCGCGGCTGCCCAGCACTTCTGGCGCATTTAGCCCGCCGGGAAAGGCGAGATAGGCGCGCAAACCCTGGCGCGGTTGGCGAAATACCAGGCGCTGGCCCGGCAGTAGCTTGAAACTGGTATTGGGTGCAAGCGGTTTGCCATCCAACTGGGCGTCTAGATCGGCGCCGGTCAACGCCAGACGCACTTCGCGTTCGGTTTCAAAGCTCAAGCCGCCGCCCATGACGATTTCCAGCGCAGCGCTGTTTAAAGCGTTGCCCAGCAGCCAGTTAGCCCAGCGAAAAGAGATCCAGTCGGCAGCGCCGCCCTGAGTAACGCCTAAGTGGCCGACGCCAAATCGTCCGGCATCTTGAATCAGCGTTAGTGGTCCCGCTTGCTTAACCACCAGCCCCTTGTGTGCTTCATTCATGGGCGCTCCTCCATGGGCGTGGTATCGCCACCATCTGCTTCAAACTCTTCCCGGGAGATCGCTCTAAAGCGCACCTTGTCGCCGGGGCGAAACAGTGGATCGCCACGTTTGGCATGCTCGAATAGCGGCACGTTGGTGCGCCCTAGAATATTCCAGCCGCCCGGCGAGAGCAGTGGGTAGATCGCGGTTTGACGATCGGCAATCCCCACGCTACCTGCTGCGACTTTACGGCGCGGCGTTTTCAAGCGCGGCGTAGCGAGAGATTCGTCTACCAAACCCATAAAACCGTAGCCGGGGGCAAACCCCAGCGCGAACACGCAGTAGTCGTGGTTGCAGTGCTGCGCTATCAAGTCATCAATGCTTAAGCCTGCGCGTTTGGCGACCATGGGTAACTCGGGGCCCACGCTTTCGTTGTACCACACCGGGATATCGTGCAGCTCACCGGCTTGAGTATCCACAGGGGTAAGACCAGAAAGCGCCTTGTGAATAAGTTGAATCGCCTCGCTATGGGTTAACTGCTGGCAGTCGTAATGCAGCAACAGCGTGGTGTAAGAGGGCACTAGATCAATTAACGCTGAACCAAAGGTGCTACGCAACTTTTGGTCGGCAGCGATGACCCAGGCCATATTGGCCTCATCGATGGTGTCGAACAATCGCACCATCAGGGCGTCCATCGCGGCAGTTTCAACTCTTCTTTCACTAATGGGTTTCACGCCTGCTCCAGCGCCTGAAAGGCCTCGCGAATAGCGCGCACGGCGGCCACTGACTCGGGGTTATCGCCGTGAACGCAGAGCGTATCGCAGGCTAGGTGCAGCGGTGTTCCATCAAGCGCGGTGAGCGGCTCGCCTTTGGCCAGCATTACCGCTTGATTGACGATAGTGTTTTGGTCGTGGTGCACAGCGTTAGGCAGGCGACGTGAGGCCAAGTGGCCGTTGCCATCATAAGCGCGGTCGGCAAAGGTCTCGAACCAGAGGGTAATGCCTATTTGGGCGGCCAGCTCGCGATGTGGTTCGGGGTCGGCGGTGGACATAATCATTAACGGCAGGCTGGCATCATAAGCACGTACTGCGCGCATGACGCCTTCGAGCAGCGCCGAGTTGGCGGCCATATCGTTGTACAGCGCACCATGAGGTTTGATGTAGCTCAGTTGGGTGCCTTCCGCTTGGCAGATGCCCGCCAAAGCCCCCACTTGGTAGAGCACCATATCTTCCGCTTCTTCCGGCGAGCAGGCCATTGAGCGGCGACCAAAGCCCATCAAATCCGGATAACCCGGGTGCGCGCCAATGCGGACGCCATTTTGAACCGCTAGTTTGACGGTGCGGCGCATGACATGGGGGTCGGAGGCATGGAAGCCGCAGGCGATGTTGGCGCAGTCGACGAAAGGCATCGCATCGGCATCCAGGCCGAGGTGCCAGTTGCCGAAACTTTCGCCCATATCGCAATTAAGCAGGGGGATGGCCATAGCGACTCCTATGTCGATGCAGTGGGTGCGCTTGATTGGTTAGCGCTGAATTGTAGTCCACCACCAATATATGAACATGGCTTGCCCAGTGCCAATCGTTTTTGACGATACTAACTATCGGGTGCTTCTATCATATTGTTATTTATTGGAAAAAGGGTTGACGCTTGGGCACGATACGCTTATCACATTAGGAGCGGGGCGTGATAATAACGTTGGTGAGATAGCGCTGCTGGGAGTGGCCTTAAAGTTGCATAGTGGTCTTGAAGTTGCGTAGTGGTGGTCAAGTTGCGTAGCTATCAGGTCGTCATGAGCCGTAGCACTCCGCCGGTCTCTTTGCGTATCAGCACAGCAGTGTTTTTACTCCAGTAAGTCATATTTGTAGGCGAGTCACTATGCTCGATTTTAAAGAACTTGAGGCGTTCGTATGGGCAGTGAGGCTCGGCTCCTTCCGTAAGGCGGCGACCCGCCTGCACCTTACTCAGCCCTCTGTTTCTGAGCGTATTTCACGCTTGGAAACCACGGTAGGAGAGTTGCTGCTGGAGCGTGCCGCCAGGCCTATTCAGCCTACTATGCGGGGCCGCGAGTTCTTTGTGCACGCTGAGCGGATGCTGCACCAGCGTGATGAAGCGATGAAGCTTTTCGATGACGAAGAGGCGTTTTCTGCACCATTGCGGCTCGGCACGATTGAAACCATCGCCCATAGCTGGTTTCCCGAATTTATGCGCCGTTTAACCGAGCGGTATCCGCGTTTGACCATTGAACTGACGGTCGATTACTCGCCGGTGCTCAATGAGCGGCTACTGGGCAACGAACTGGATATTGTATTGGCGATGAATGGCTATTCACCGCAAAAGCAGATCGAGTACGAGTCCTTGAGCCCTTATGAAATGGGCATGTTTGTCTCTCCGCGGCACGTCAAGCAACTGGGCGAAAGTGCCGACACTTGGGGCAAGCAGTTGCCGTTTATTTCATTTGGTAAGCAGGCTCGTCCCTATGCAGAGTTAGTGAGTTATTTGGCAGAGCAGGGAATCGCTAATCCTCGTATCCATAGCGTCAGCACACTAATGACCATTGTACGAATGACCACCGAAGGGTTGGGGATTGGCGCGCTGCCTGTCGCCACTGTGCTGGATGAGTGGCAGCGAGGGGAGCTCTACCGTCTCTCGCTACCGGTGCCGTTACCGGCCATGCACTATGATGTGATATGGCGCAACGCTAACCACCCGCGCTTTTGTCGTGGCGTTGCCCGATTGGCTCAGCAGTGTGCCTGCAGCTATGCTCAGGCGCGCCGTGCCGATATGACAACAACACTTTTCTCCGGGCGCTGGGTTACTGCCAGTGCCTCCTCTGGTACCACCGAAGCAACACACTATTAGCACCATACTATTAATAGAAATAAGAGGGTTCTTATGATGCGCAAGACAATAACGACTTCATTGCTCCTGGCGACCGCCTGCGGTTTAACGGTGACGGCTCATGCCGCGGAATGGACCATGGCCACGCCTTACGGTGATGCCAGCTTTCATACCCAAAACAACAAGCAGTTCGCTGAGGACGTGGCCGAAGCTACCGATGGCGAGTTAACCATTACCGTACATAGCGGCGGCTCGTTGGTATCGCATGGTGAAATCAAGCCGTCGGTTCGCCGTGGCACGATTGATGCGGGTGAAGTATTCCTCTCCGTTCTTTCCAACGATGATCCCATTTTCGAAGTGGATACACTGCCTGGTGTGGCCGGCAGCTATGACGACGCCTACGCGCTGTGGGAAGCCACCAAGCCGATGATCACCGAGCTGTTTGCCTATGAAGGGTTGATTCCGCTCTACGCCGTCGCTTGGCCTGCGCAAGGTATCTATACCTCTGAACCTCTTACTGACCCTGAGCAGTTTGAAGGCTTGCGCGTTCGTGCACCTAACATCAATACCCAGCGCTTTGTCGATAACCTTGGCGGTAGCCCCACCGAGACCGAAGAGTCTGATATACCCACTGCGTTTAGCACTGGCCGGGTGGATGCCATGATCACCTCAAGCTCTACCGGTAACTCCATGGCGGCGTGGGATTACGTGACTGATTACACCGACGCTAACCTATGGCTGCCAAAAAATATCGTCTTCATTAGCCAACGTAGTTTTGATGGCCTGGATGAAGCGACTCAGGACGCTCTGATGGAAGCCGCCGCTGAGGCTGAAAAACGTGGTTGGGAGATGAGCCGCGAAGATAATCAGGCGAGCTTAGAAGCTCTGCAAGAGAACGGTATCTCTGTTTCAGAGCCTAACGAAGCTGTTTCAGAGGCACTCCAGGCAGCCGGTGACAAACTGTTTGAAGATTGGCAGTCGCGTGCTGACGACGAAGCCAAACAGGCACTGGAATCCTATCGCGAGCAGCGCGACAGCTAAGCGCTATTTAGCCTAAACACGGTTTAAGCTAAATACTTTTTAACTAGGCTCTATCGTGATGGTTTCCGCAGGGGCGGTGATTTTGGCGCTGCCCCTGCTTTTGCTACGCGCTTTTCCTAAGTACGTTTTATAAGTACGTTTTCCCGCGTGCTTCGTGAGGCTGCGAACATGACGTTTAAATTCGACAAGCTCTATCGCCTGGGTGCTTGGGGTGCGGCGGCCTGCATGGTTGCCATTTGCACGCTGATAGCGCTTCAGGTGACCTTCCGCCTGGTAGACGCCCTGCTGGTGCTCGTGGGGCTGAGCCGCCTGGGCATCAGTATTACCGGCGTTTCGGAAATCGCTTCTTATCTATTGGTGGGGGCGACCTTTCTGGGGTTGGCATACACCTTTGTGCATCACGCCCATATTCGTGTGACGCTGTTGATTACCCGGCTACCACCGGCAATTCGTGTGTGGTTTGAAGTGTTTTGCCTCATCATCGCCCTGGCGATCAGCTTAATGCTCAGTTACGGCCTCATTGGGTTGGCGAGGGAGAGCGTGCAATACAACGATGTCTCTTCAGGCTTTGTGTCGATTCCGCTCTGGATCCCCCAGCTTGTGCTCGCGACCAGCGTAGGGCTGCTCTGTTTGGCGCTGGCTGAAGCCCTGTTTATGGCGCTACGGATTGCCATTCGCGATCCTGCGAGTTTTCGTGAAGCGACTGCCCCAGATGAAAGCGAGGGCCACTAAATGGTGACGATAGCTATGTCTTGGTTGAGTACGTCGTCTGTGTTGAGTACGCAGCGGTTAACGGGACCACTGTTAACACTGCTTCTGCCGTTTAAATTGGAGAGATCCTTGTGCTGCTACTAAGTCTCGCCACCATTTTCACCCTCGTGGTTCTGCTAGGGAGCGGGGTGTGGATCGCCTTTGCGCTAATCGGCACTGCCTGGATAGCGCTAGAGTTCTTCAGCTCTTTCTCGCCGGGCGCTATTTTAGCCTCCGATTTTTGGGGCGCCAGCTACGGTTGGGATCTCACCGCGCTACCGATGTTTATCTGGATGGGGGAAATTCTGTTTCGCTCTGGGCTTGCGGACAATATGTTTCGTGGCCTGTCGCCCTGGCTGAACCGCCTGCCGGGACGTTTACTGCATACCAATATTATTGGTAGCGGCATGTTTGCGGCGGTGTGCGGCTCTTCGGCGGCCACCTGTGCCACGGTGGGTAAAATGACCCTGCCAGAGCTCGAGCGGCGGGGTTACGACAGCAATATGGCGATTGGCACCTTGGCCAGCGCCTCCACTTTGGGACTTTTGATTCCACCCTCCATTGTGCTCATCGTTTACGGTGTGGTCACCGAACAGTCGATCTCCAGGCTGTTTATGGCCGGTATTGGCCCGGGACTGATGATCCTGGCCATGTTTATGAGCTACCTCATTTTGTGGGCGTTGCTCAAGGGCAACCGTGAAGGGCTTACCGGCGAAGATGAATCCGGTATGAGCTTTGCTGAAAAGCTGCGCAATACCTGGTCGCTGGTACCTATTCTGCTGTTGATCGGCGGGATTATCTTTTCGATCTATGGCGGGTTAGCGTCGCCTACTGAGGCCGCGGCAGTCGGTGTGGTATTGTCAATCGTGATTGCGCGCTTTAACGGTCACTTTGATCGCGACATTTTTAAAAGCTCGCTGTTTGCCGCCGTGTGTACCGCCTGCATGATCGCTTTTATTATTGCCGGTGCGTCGTTTTTAACCTCGGCCATGGGCTTTACCCAGGTGCCCATGAAGCTGGCGCAGGCGATTGGTGAGATGGGGCTTTCACCTACCATGCTGCTGATTGCGCTTACCTTGCTGCTGCTGGTGATGGGCTGTTTTCTCGACGGTATCTCGCTGATCCTGCTAGTCACCGCGATTATCATGCCGCTGGTGAGCGCCGCTGGGTTCGACCTGATCTGGTTCGGTATTTATCTGGTCGTGGTGGTCGAGATGTCCCAGATTACCCCACCGGTGGGCTTCAACCTGTTCGTGATTCAGGGGCTAACCGGTAAAGATATTCTGACCATTACCAAAGCCACGCTGCCGTTCTTTCTTCTCATGCTGTTGGCGATTGCCTTAATGCACATCTTTCCGGGTATCGCTCTCTATCTACCTGAGGCAATGACTCGGTGAGGTGCTTATAAAAGAAAGACGGTTAAGCATGAAGTAGAGAAAACGCCCTGGCCGGAACGCCTGATGGCATGCATGTTCTGGCCAGAGGTTTAAGATTTAGCGCGGGATTGGGGGTTAAGTTTTTTGAAAGCAATGTTTTTGTTGAATCCATCCGGGTCGCTGTACCCTTTACGCAACATCGTTAATGCTTTGTGTTGGGCTTCTCTACGGCTATTGAGTATAAGCGTATGATTTAGCAAGAGCTGCTGAGCATTTTCAAGCAGCTCTTTGGGATCAATAGCCGCGGGGGTGTCAATCATCAGCGTTTTAGCGATCAACTCCATTTTGGGCTGAACTTCTTGTAGAACGCTTTTAAATGAGAGAGAGGGCACATCCGCTGTCGTGCTTATATCGGCTATCAGGGCGGCCAGCTGTTCTTCAGGAGCTTTTGATAGGCAGGCATCCGCCGTGGGGCCGGATAGACGAACACACATATCCATTAAGCTATCGCTTTGATAGCAGGCGTGACTAAAACGTATGGTGTTGACCATCGCCGATGGGAGCCCCCATTTGGCTGCCAGCCATGCCCCAATAACGGTGTGGTCACCACCAAAGTAACGCTGCTCCTCCTCAATAAGCTGGGTATGGGAGATAGCACTATCACTATAGAGTTCGTCTGCTTGCTCGGGGTAAGTCGCACTCAGTGCCAATATGCCAATATCCTGTAGCAGCGCTGCTGTAAACGCATTACCTGCCTGTTTAGGGCACGCTTGTTCAGCAAGTTGGCGCGCTATCAGCGCAGACATGATAGACCGTCGCCAAATATGAGTATGCTGCGGCCCTTTACTGGGGTGCTGAAAAAGGTTAAAGCTCAACACGACCGTTAACGTTGCATCTAGCCCTAGTCGCTGGATAGCCTCCAGGCATGTTTGTGTCGGATTGGCGGAGCGGGTGTGGTGGACGCTATTGGCGAGAGATATTAACCGAGTGGTCAATGCTGGATCGTGTTCAATGGTGTCTGCAACATCGTTGATAGTCGCTTTTGACGATTGCGTTAATCTGAGGATGCGTAATGCGATTGAGGGAAGCGAAGGTAAGCGTTGGCACTTGAGGAAATCGCTGATCAGAAAACCAGGCAGTGCTTCAGTTAGCATTCCATACAGTGCTTCATCCTTGGTCGATGTATTAGTCACGTTATCTCCTGCGCACTTTGTAGCGTAGCCGCCAGCCATTATGAGGCGATACCTAATTTTACCATATATCCAGCTACTGTTGACGTTGTTATAGTTGGAAAAGAGCGGTTTGTGCTTTGTAGGCCGCTATATATACTTTATGAGGTTAGTGGCAGGCGCCCAAGCCGCTTCAGAATTAAAAAAAGTGAGTGCAACAATGCACACAAAGAACGACGCGGCCGATATATTCCGCCAATTGGCAGAAGGCGTAGGGCACAGTGGGAGCCCGCGTTTTTATGCAACGTTGGTGGAACGTTTAGCGACGATACTAGGCGTTGATCATGTGTTAGTCGCCGATGTAACTCAATTGCATCGGGCTGAGACGTTGGCCGTTTGGTCAAATGGCAACTTGCTGAGCAATGTTACTTACACGCTGACCGGTACCCCTTGCGAGACTGTGTTAGGACGCGAAATCTGCCTTTATGACCATGATGTTCAGTCACGCTTTCCTGACGATAAACTGCTTTGTGAACTGGGTGCCGAGAGTTATTTGGGGCGGGCGCTCTATGCGGCGGATGGTTCGCTAGTTGGTTTGTTAGCGGTACTCAAAAACGCCCCCATGCAGTTGGACGATCTAGCCAATGAGATATTGCAAATCGCCGCCGCCCAGGCGGGTGCAGAGCTGTGCCGACAAAAAGCAGAGCAGGCATTAAGAAAGAGCGAAGAGGTCGCGCGGGAAAGCGAGCGCCGTTTGGATACGCTGCTCAACCATCTGCCGGGCATGGCCTATCGCTGCCTGAATGACCGCAATTGGACTATGCAACTGGTGAGCCAAGGGGCCGAAACGCTGACCGGGTACCGGCCTGACGAATTACAGGGTAATCGGCTGATCAGTTTTGCTGCCCTGATTCATCCTGATGACCAGGACAAGGTCTTCCATGAGGTACAGTCTGCCATTGCCAACAGATGCCCTTACCGTGTGATCTACCAGCTGCGCCATCGCGACGGTGGTTATCGGTGGATGTGGGAGCAAGGCCAGGCCGTCATAGATGAGGCGGGCGAAATCGTATGCTTGGAAGGGTTTATCTCGGATGTGACCGACCAGCAAGAGTCGCAGCGGGTGCAAAACGCCGTGGTTCAAGTGGCTTCTACGGTCACGACCCAAGTCGGGGATGGTTATTTTCAGCAGTTGATTGTGACCTTGGTCAAGGTGCTGGAAGCCGATGCAGGCTTTATTGCGTTGCTGCATACTTCACCCCAGGGCGATGAAAATGTCTATGGGCAGGCGACGACTGTCAGCATGGTGGTTGATGGGGCTCAGCGAGAACAGCACACCTTTGCGCTGCGAGGCTCGCCCAGCGAGCAGGTAGTGTTGGAGCGTGAAGCAGTCATGCATGATGGTTCGCCGCTGTTATTACCAGGCACACTGCTACCCACAAGAGCATGGATTGGGCGGCGTTTGGATAATGCCAACGGCGAGGCCATTGGCGTGATGATGGTATTTTATCGACAGCCGCTGACCACCAATGCGTTCGCCACTTCTGTGCTGCAAATTCTTTCGACCGGTGCTGCAGCAGAGCTTGAGCGTCGGCGCGACCATCGGCACATGCACCAGTTAGCCTATACCGACAGTACCACCGGTTTACCTAACCGCGTCCGTTTTATGGAGTTGCTAGCGCAAATGTGGCAAGAAGCCCAGCAAGGCGAGCATGGGCTTTCACTGCTGTTATTGGATATCCGCCGTTTTAAAGAGGTCAACGATCTGCACGGTCACCAAGTGGGCGATCAACTGCTGGTGACAGTGGCTGATCGTTTAGCGAAGATCAGCCACTCATACGGCTCGTTGGCGCGTTTGTCAGGGGATGAATTTGCCCTGCTGGTGGCCGATACCACCCCTCGTGACATTGGCAGCCTTGTGGAGCAGCTACGCTTAGTGGTTAAGCCGCCGCTTCATCTGGAGCGGCGTGTCTTTCACCTCGATGTCAGCATCGGTTTTGCTCATTATCCGCAGCATGTGAGCGAGGCGGGCGAACTATTTAACGCTGCCAGCATTGCTCTCCACCACGCCAAGCGGCGCGAAAATAGTATCTGCCCCTACTCCCAAACGATGCGCCACGCGCTACATCGACGCCAACAGATGACCGAGCGACTCAGCGCGGCAATTACTGAACACAAGTTAGAACTCTACTTTCAGCCCCAGGTGAACCTTACCAATGGTCAGTTGACCGGTGCAGAAGCCCTGTGCCGCTGGCACGATGCCGAGTGGGGCTGGGTGAGCCCCGGCGAGTTTATTCCCCTGGCTGAAGAGCGTGGTTTGATTCGTGCCTTGGGAGACTGGGTGCTGGAAGAGTCCGCAAGGCAGCTACTGGCATGGCGTGAACAGCCTGAGGGTGGGCTGCCAGGGAGGCTATCGATCAATATTTCCGCCCAACAGTTTGCCGATCCTGAGCTTACCCACCACATTGCGCAACTCACCGCCGGCGTTTCGTCGAGCGCTATCGCCCTGGAGCTCACTGAAAGTGATTTTATGCGCGACCCAGATCAGGCCGTTGAGATCACCCACGCCATGCGACAAGCGGGCTATGCTCTCTCTATCGATGATTTCGGCACCGGCTATTCTTCGCTTTCCTACCTACGGCGCTTCGCTGCCGACGCACTGAAAATTGATATTTCCTTTGTGCGTGAAATGCTCGAAAACAAAAATGACCGCACCATTGTTCAGGCCATCATCGCCATGGCAAAAGCGCTAGAGATGAAAACCGTGGCGGAAGGCGTTGAAACGCGCGACCAAGCGAATTTGCTTGCCGCAATGGGTTGCAATGAGGCACAAGGGTACTGGTTTGGCCGCCCGCTGCCTGCCGATGAGTTTGCGACGCAGTGGTTAACTACTTAGTCTTCTAGTTTGCTCATCGTCGTCTTCTATTAGCGTCATCGTCCTGTCATCACCTTTGGCATACCCTACGCGCCGCCAACCCGCGATGAAAGGAGTGCTCCCATGCGCCTGGCCCTGTTTGATCTTGACGACACCCTCCTGGACGGAGACTGCAGCGACCGCTGGAATTTATGGATGATAGAGCAAGGCTGGATCAGCGATGCCGAAGCGTTTATGGCGCGGGCGGAGAAAATGCACCAGGCCTATCACGCGGGGAAGCTAAAGCTTGAAGAGTATTTGGCCATGACCCTAGCACCGCTGCGAGGGCGCAGAGTGAGAGATGTGCAAAAAGAGGTCGAGCGCTTTGTTGCCACGCACCTGCAACCGCGTATTTTTGAACAAGCTTGGGCCTGTCTGGAAGCGCACCGCCAGGCAGGCGATACCCTGGTACTGATTTCCGCCTCGTCACGGCATCTGGTCGAGCCGATAGCGACCACTCTGGGTATTGAACACGTGCTGGCGGTAGAGCTAAGCGTGGAGCACGGCATCAATGAAGACGCGCGCTATACCGGCGGCAGCGAGGGTATTTTTTCTTATCGTGGCGGTAAGGTGCTGCGCTTAAAACAGTGGTTGGCCGAGCAGCAGTTCACCCCTAGCCACACTACTTTCTACTCAGACTCCCGCAACGACCTCCCGCTGTTGCAGTACGTGGATTGCCCTGTAGCGGTCAATCCCGATCCAGTGCTCGCTGAGGTGGCTAGCGTTGAAGGTTGGCGGCGCTTAGACTGGCGGGCGCCCTCAAGCGCTTCGTCACCTAATGCTCTGCCAGGAAAATCGGCGCATGTCTGATGCCTACTATCTAAAGTTAACCGAACAGCTTCGTACCTTGATCGACCAAAATGCTGCCCTGTGGGAAGGCAAGCTTCCCGCAGAGCGGTCATTGGCCGAGCGTTTTGCCACCACTCGTGTGACCCTGCGCCAAGCGCTTTCACAGTTGGAAATGGAGGGCTTAATCCACCGCAGCAACCGGCGCGGCTGGTTTATTTCTCCTGCCCGTTTAGTTTACGACCCCACCCGTGACGCGGGCTTTAACGACTATGTACGTGCACAGGGGCGGCAGCCACGCACGGCAGTATTGAAGCTGGAAACCCGTGCCCATCTGCCTGCCGCGCGGGCACTGAATTTGCCGGATGACCAGCCGTTTCAGCATATTCGCCGCCGCCGCTACGTGGATGACCGCGCGGTGCTGGTGGAGTCGCTGTGGGTGGTGCCCGAGCGTGCCCCAGAGTTGCTAGATATCTATAGTGGGCAATCGCTTTGGGGGCTGTTGCGCGAGCGCTGGGGGCACTACCTGGCCAATCGCTCTATTCGCATGGTCTCAGAAGCGCTTTCGCCAATGGATGCCGAAGAGCTATTCGTTGCACCCGGCACTGCCGGGTTAAATATTAACCGTGCCATTTTAGACGACCAGCAGCGCCCTATTGAGTTTGATGAAGAGCACTGGCTGCACGATTCGCTGTGTATCAGCGTGGAGCTATCCGGTCAGCGCTAGCGGAAACGACCTAGCCGCGGTCATCACCAGTTAAAAAAACGGTCAAACAAGCGTCATCGCAGTGTCATTTAACGCCTGCAAACTTCTGGTCTATACCAATCAGCCGGGAGACTATCATGATGATGCCACGCCGTTTATTCCCTTCAACGTTGTTAGCAGGTGCTGCTGTTGCGCTTGCTTCCAACGCCCAAGCAACTGAATTAACGGTGTATACCGCCGTTGAGTCGGACGACCTGCAAAAATATGCTGAACGCTTCAACGCGGCCCACCCGGATATCGAGATTAACTGGGTGCGCGACTCCACCGGCGTGATTACCGCCCGCCTGCTGGCCGAGAAAGACAATCCCCAGGCTGACGTGATCTGGGGCCTGGCCGCTACCAGCCTGCTGGTGTTGGAAGAGGAGGGCATGCTGGAGCGCTACGCTCCCGCTGGCGTTGAGAATCTCGACCCCAAATTTGTCGATGTGGCCTATCGTGATGGTGAAGACCCGGCTTGGGTGGGTATGGACGCCTGGGTCGCTGCTATTTGCTACAACACCATTGAGGGCGAGCGCCAGGGCGTGCCGATGCCGACCTCTTGGGAAGACCTTACCCAGCCTGAGTTTGAAGGCCATGTGATCATGCCTAACCCCAACTCGTCGGGTACCGGCTACCTGGATGTAGCCAGCTGGCTGCAGCTATGGGAAGAGGATCAGGGTTGGGATTATATGGATCGCCTACATAACAACATTGCCCGTTACACCCATTCGGGCTCCGCCCCTTGTAGCCTGGCGGCTACCGGTGAAACCGTAGTGGGTGTGTCATTTGCCTTCCGCGGTGCGCGCTTGAAATCCCAGGGTGCGCCTATTGAAGTTATCTTCCCTGAAGAAGGGCTGGGCTGGGATATGGAAGCCGCCGCTATTGTGGCCGGTACCGACAAGCAGGAAGCCGCGCAAACGCTGATGGATTGGGCAATCTCCCGTGAAGCCAACGAACTGTATAACGAAGGCTATGCGGTGGTGGCTTACCCAGGTGTGGCACAGCCGATTGAAAACTACCCTTCCGATATTACTGATCGAATGATCGACGCCGATTTCCAGTGGGCTGCCGTCAATCGTGAACGCGTGCTAGCCGAATGGCAGCGTCGCTACGATGGTAAAACCGAACAATAAGCCGCGATCAGTTGCCCCGGCCGGTTTGCCGGGGCTTGGAGAGGTTATGCACACGACAATGACATCGCTGCTGGCGGCCGACACACCAACGGTGATGACTCCCACTACTCCCCATTTAACCATTGAAGCAGTCACTAAGCGTTTTGGTAGTTTTACCGCGCTGGATGGTATTTCCCTAACCATAAACGAGGGCGAATTTGTCTGCTTTTTGGGCCCCTCCGGATGCGGCAAAACCACCCTGTTACGCACGATTGCAGGGCTGACCCAGCAAACGACGGGCACGCTTATTCAGCGTGACAAGGATATCTCCACGCTGCCCACCCAGGCGCGGGATTTCGGCATTGTGTTCCAGTCCTATGCGCTGTTTCCCAACCTCACGGTGTTCAACAACGTGGCCTATGGGTTGCGCAACCGGCGGGTAGAGCGGTCACGCATCCAAGCACGGGTGGGTGAGCTGCTCGCGCTGGTGAACTTGACGGGCAGCGAAAACAAGTACCCGGCGGCGCTTTCCGGCGGGCAGCAACAGCGCGTGGCGCTGGCGCGGGCATTGGCCACCGAGCCTGGCCTGCTGCTGCTGGACGAGCCGCTTTCGGCGTTGGACGCCCGGGTGCGGGGCCACCTGCGCAGCCAGATTAAAGCCCTGCAGGCGCGCCTCGGGGTGACCACCATCATGGTGACCCACGACCAGGAAGAGGCGCTGACCATGGCCGACCGCATCGTGGTGATGAACCACGGCGTGATCGAGCAAGTGGGTACCCCGGCGGAGATCTACCATCAGCCTGCCAGCGCCTTTGTGGCCTCGTTTATCGGCAGCATGAACTTCCTGGAAGTGACCGCTCAGGGCGATAACCAAGCGCTGCTGGGTACCATGCCCTGCGCCTGCCTATCGCATACCTTAAAAGTGGGTCAAGCCGCCCAACTGGCTATTCGGCCCGAAGCAGTGGCACTTAGCCGTCAAGCGGGAGCGCTGAACGGTGAGGTGATCGGCATCGAGTTTTTAGGTCCCTTTCAGAGGGTCACTTTGCGCCTAACGGACGTTGACCAAACGCTAATTGCCGATGTGCCTAGCCGCGATAGTACCGACTTAAACCTTTACCAGGGGCAGGTTCTAGGCATTCACCTGCCCGCCGAAGCCGCCCGTCTTTATCCCGCCGGGAGCAGCCAGCAATGATCGCCGAGAGCTTTGTAAAATCGGCGACCAAGCCGTCGCTAGAGTCGCTGATCCGCTTGTTGGCGTTACTCGCTGGCGTTGCATTGCTGGTGGTGGGGCTGCTGTTCCCACTCGTGACCATGCTGATCAAGAGCCTGCAAGACCGCGCCGGCGACTTTATCGGCCTGGCTAACTTCGCGCACTATTTTCAAACCCCGGCGCTGGTCAATTCGATTGCCAACTCGTTGCGGGTGGCGTTGATGACCACCGGTGTGGTGGTCGGATTAGCGTTTCTATGCGCCTACGGGATTACCCGTACCTGCATGCCGGGCAAGCGGCTGTTTCGCATGTTGGCGATTCTGCCCATTTTGGCGCCATCGCTGCTGCCCGCGATTAGCCTGGTCTATCTGTTTGGCAATCAGGGATTTCTGCGCGATTTACTGGCCGGCCAATCGGTTTATGGACCCATCGGCATTGTCATGGGCATGAGTTTCTGGATATTTCCCCACGCGCTAATGCTGCTGACCACCGCGCTGACCAACAGCGACGCGCGGCTCTACGAAGCGGCTGAAGCGCTGGGAACCCCTAAGTGGCGTACATTTTTGACTATTACCTTGCCCGGCGTGCGCTACGGGCTGATTTCCTGCCTGTTTGTGGTGTTTACCCTGGCGATTACTGACTTCGGCGTGCCTAAAATTATCGGTGGTCAGTTCAGCGTATTGGCCACCGACGTCTACCGCCAAGTGGTAGGGCAGCAGAACTTTCAGATGGGCGCGGTAGTCAGCGTGATTCTGCTGCTGCCCGCGGTGCTCTCGTTTATCGTTGACCGCTGGATACAGCGGCGCCAAGTGGCGCAACTCTCGGCACGGGCCGTGCCGTGGCAGCCTAGCCCCAGCCCGCTGCGGGATTGGATATTTACACTGCTGTGCTACGCGGTGGCGGGGGCCATTGTGCTGGTGATCGGCACAGCGGTGTATGCGTCGCTGGTGCAGTTCTGGCCCTACAACTTATCGATAACCTTTGAGCATTATACCTTCCAAGGCATGGCCGATGGTGGTTGGGGGGCGTGGTTTAACTCGCTCAAGTTAGCGTTTAGCGTGGCCTTGGTGGGCACGTTAGTGATCTTCTTTAACGCCTGGCTAATCGAAAAGAGTGAAGGCTTTCGCCCGCTGCGCCAAGGGCTGCACTTTATGGCCATGCTGCCCATGGCGGTGCCTGGCATGGTGCTGGGGCTTGCCTATATCTTCTTTTTCAATCAGGCGGGCAACCCGTTTAACTGGCTGTACGGCACTTTGATGATTCTGGTGCTCAACACGTTGGTGCACTTTTATACGGTGTGTCACCTCACCTCGGTAACCGCGCTTAAACAGCTCGACCCTGAGTTTGAAGCCGTCGGGGCCTCACTGAAAGTACCGTTTTGGACAACCTTCTGCCGGGTAACGCTGCCGGTGTCGCTGCCCGCGGTACTGGATATATCGGTTTACCTGTTCGTCAATGCGATGACCACGGTATCGGCAGTTGTGTTCCTCTATAACAGTGACACGCGGCTGGCCTCGGTGGCGGTGCTGCACCTGGATGAAGCGGGCTACTTCGCCAGCGCTGCGGCTATGGCGGTGCTGATTTTCCTTACCTCGCTGGTGGTGAAGCTGCTCCACACCGCACTCACCCATGTTTTATTAAATAACGCCCAGCGCTGGCGCCATGCGTGCTAGCTGACACCTAGACAGCCGCTGTGCTTACTATTAAAGTGTTTTAAAAATCTGGTATATACCAAAATGACCGATAACGTGAGCAAGGACATAAAAGACCCCTATTTACTAACCCCCGGGCCGCTGACTACTTCCCATGCGACCAAAGCCGCCATGATGCGTGATTGGGGCTCCTGGGATGACGACTTTAACCAAGTGACTGCCGGCATTCGCACCCAGCTGCTTGCCATGGCCGAGGCAGCAAGCGACGAGTACGCCTGCGTGCCTATGCAGGGCAGCGGCACCTTTGCTGTTGAGAGTGCGCTGGCTTGCGCCACTGATCCCAACGGTAAAGTACTGGTGCTGATGAATGGTGCTTACGGCAAGCGAGCTGGCCAACTGCTGGATACCATAGGGCGCGTCTATATCACCTTGGATAAAGGCGACTATCTGCCACCCCAGCCCAATGAGGTGGCGGCGCTGCTGGAGCAATATCCTGATATTACAGCGGTATTTTTAGTGCACTGTGAAACCAGCTCGGGCATTTTGAACCCGTTAGAGGCGATTGCAGAGGTGGTGAACGCTCATGGTAAAACGCTCATCGTCGATGCGATGAGTTCCTTTGGCGGCGTACCCATCAGCCTCGCGAAAACACCCATCGATGTGCTGGTTTCCTCTGCCAACAAGTGCATCGAGGGCGTGCCTGGATTTGGTTTTGTGATTATTCGCAAAGCGCTGCTTGAAGCAGGCAAGGGGCGCGCCCACTCACTGAGCCTGGATCTGCACGACCAGTGGTCGTATATGGAACGCACTGGTCAGTGGCGCTTTACGCCGCCCACTCACACCGTGGTGGCCTTTCAGGCCGCACTTGCCCAGCACCGGGAAGAAGGCGGTGTGCCAGGGCGCTGCGCGCGCTATACCCGCAATCGTGATGCGCTGGTAAAAGGCATGCGAGCGCTAGGCTTCAGCACGCTGTTAGAAGACGAATGGCTATCGCCGATCATCACTACCTTCTTAAGCCCAACCGATCCAGCGTTTGAGTTTAACGCTTTCTACGCGGCGCTAAAGGCGCGCGGGTTTTTGATCTATCCCGGCAAGTTGACTGAAGTGGAGAGTTTTCGTATCGGCTGCATTGGTCAGCTAGGCACCACGGTGATCGCGGAACTGCTAAGCGCCATTCAAAACACACTTGCCGAGATGGGCGTTAGCCTTTTTCCAGGCCTATCTTCACAATCAGGGAGCGCCTAATGCAGTATCAATCTCCCCAATGCTTGCAAGCGGTTATCTGTGACTGGGCAGGCACGCTGGTCGACTTTGGCTCCTTTGCGCCTACCCAGATCTTCGTCGAAGCGTTTGCTGAGCTGGGCGTGGCGATTAGCCTGGAAGAAGCTCGCGGCCCCATGGGTATGGGTAAGTGGGATCATATTCGCACGCTGTGCAACCATCCGGACATCGCCGAACGCTTTGTTCAGGCGGTAGGCCACGCGCCTTCTGATGACGATGTAACGGCGCTTTATGAGCGCTTTATGCCGCTGCAGATTGCCAAAATTGCCGACCACTCGGCGGTGATTCCCGGCGCGCTCGACACCTTAACTACGCTGCGCGCCCAGGGGCTGAAAATCGGTTCCTGCTCTGGCTACCCGGCGGTGGTGATGGAAAAAGTCGTCGCTTTGGCTGCGGATAACGGCCTGCAAGTTGATCACGTAGTGGCGACGGATGAGGTGCCCAATGGCCGTCCGTATCCTGCTCAGGCGCTGGCCAATGTGATCGCGTTAGGCATCAGCGATGTGGCAGCGTGTATTAAAGTGGACGACACCACGCCGGGCATTCTTGAAGGGCGCAGCGCGGGGATGTGGACGGTGGCGCTTACCTGCTCGGGCAATGCGCTGGGGCTAACCTATGCGCAATATCAAGCGTTGAGTGATGCCGAGCGCCACGCCGCCCACGAGCGGGTGGCCGCGCAATTTGCCCCCTCAGCACCACACTACTGCATTGAGACCATTGCCGAGCTACCTAGCGTGGTCGATGCCATTAATACACGTCTTCAACAGGGAGAGCGTCCTTGAGTCCAGCCGCGTTTGCTCTGGTGCTGGTCTCGGTATGCATGCACGCCGGATGGAACGTGTTGGGCAAACGCAATGCGCCGTCGTTAGCTTCTTTTACCCTGGCTTACGGCGCGGGTGGGGCGGTGATGCTGCCGCTGGTGTTGCTTGGGCCGTCACTCACTGCATTACCAAGTGCATTCTGGGGCTGGTTGGCGCTTTCGGGATTATGCCAAATGCTCTACATGGGCGGGTTAGCCTGGGCCTACGCGAGAGGGGACGTTAGCGTACTCTACCCCATCGCCCGTGCATTGCCGGTGATAATGGTGCCGCTGGTATCCATTGTGCTGTTGGGTAGTCGGGTGCTGGATCGCTGGGACAGCCTTGGCATGGTGCTAGTCGTGGCAGGCGCGCTCTGCCTGCCGCTTAGCCATCCGCAGGCGCGCAGGTTATCCACCTACCTCACGCCCGCCATGGGGTTTGCGTTGCTGGCAGCGGCGGGCACCGTTGGCTATTCACTGATCGACAAGCAGGCCCTGGGGCTAATGCAGGGGGCAGGGCATAGCGGGTTAACCGCCGGGGCGGTGTTTATGGTGCTGCAAGCGCTGATGACGCTAATCTGGTCGGTACCGCTACTGGCGTTGCTACCGGCAGAGCGCCGCCGCCTGCCTGCGCTCCGCCAGCAGGGGCTGACCATGCTGGTCGTTACCGGGCTGATGATGACTTGCACCTATGGCCTGGTATTAATCGCCATGGCGCTTACCGACGAGGTGAGTTATGTGGTGGCGCTGCGCCAGCTCTCCATTCCAGTGGGGGTGCTAATGGGTGTGCTATGGCTGAAGGAGCCCGCATCCAGGGCAAAAGCCATCGGTACGCTGGTGATGTTGGCGGGGCTGGTGCTGGTGGCGCTTTAGACAATTACGCTGGCGGCGCTATTGGCACCGCCAGCGTAAGGTGATCCAGCCAGCCATCGTCGTTGTTTTCGGCTGCCAGTGGATTGTCAGGTCTTCGATGCTATTGGGCATCCCCAGCCGATTCCGCTTGGGGGCTGACAGTTGGTTGATAAGCATTGGAATATAAGATGGTTAGAATAATCGCAGTGAATACATATATAAACGTGTTCACTAGTGGGGTTATCAAAGCAAAAGATATCAGGCTAAAGAATTGACCGCCAATCAAGCTGGAAAAAAGTCCAATGCAATATTCAAAAATAAATAGCAGAGCGATTAATAAGGCAAGAGAAAAGAATAGCGACCATTGGCAGCTTTTAGTCATGCTCAAAGATTCTCTCAATGATATGCTTCTGTCAAGCGCTACACCTACAAAAATAAGTGACAGCCTTAATGTGAAAAATAAAGTCACTAAGAAGAAAGTTAAGGGGATAACGCCCATCACGACGTTATACATGATTAGAGTTAAAGAAGCTCCGATAAACATGCTTGGTATTATCCATAAAGCCAAGAATCCAATGCTGTACAAAAGATATTTTATTTCGCGCTTTTTGAATTTCAATTTAAAAGGCTCTGGCTGTTCGTCGAGTAAAATTGTCCGTGTTGTATTTATTGAGATGATCGTCAGAATGGCCATGTCAGCAACAAAGAAAAGTATATATAAAAGTGAGCTGGCACTGCCGTATGAAAGCCCTGTGTAGACGGATCCGTAGCGTGCTAGTTGAAGTAAGATGTATAGAATTAAAGGTAGAGTAACACCTTTTAATATAGCGCTACGATATTGGTTCATAAGGTACAGTGAACCGAGGGTGAATTTTGCAAACATACGACTTTCCTGGCGTTTAAGGTGTTGTCAAAGTATACCGAGATCACTCAGAATACTGGTACAGGGATTTACTTAGCTGATCCGCATAGCCCATGGCAACGGGGTTCCAATGAGAACACTAACGGGCTGTTGAGGCAGTACCTGCTAAAAGGCTCAGATCTATCGGTCTACAGCCAGCAAGAGCTTGACGAAATAGCTAACTCACTGAATGTAAGACCACAAAAGACGCTTGAGTAGCGAACGCCGCTGGCAGCCTACTCCGAAGTGCTCTAGAAATCCGTCGCCGGGCCGAGCACCCTTTAACAGCGATGCGCTTGGAACTTGAGGCCGCCTTTATAGAGTAAGCAATACGTTAATGAATATTCATGAACATGACATCTAAAAGCTTACTTCTATTGTAGCTCCTGAAGCGCTGTATTTGCCTCTTCGACTCCCTGCTCAGCGAGTTTTTGTAAATCCCCTTTTGCGTCGTTATCGCCATTCTGTGCCGCTCGCAAGTACCAGTGAACTGCTTTCGAAAAGTCTTGGGAAACCCCTCTGCCTTCTGCAAAAGCTTCGGCCAAAAAATACTGAGCATCGGGCTCGCCCTGCTCAGCCGAAAGTCGATACCACTGAGTTGATTTTTCCATACTACGCTCGACGCCGCGGCCCTGATAATACATATTTCCAAGGTTAAACTGGGCTCCAGGGTCTCCTTGTTCAGCAGCCAACAAATACCAAGAAGCGGCCTCAGTATCACTTTGAGTTACTCCAGTACCCACGGAATAAGCAGACCCTAAATTGAACTGTGCGGTAGCACTACCTTGTTCGGCCGCTTGTCGGGTCCACATCACACCTTTATTATAATCTTGTTGCACACCCACGCCACGGTAGTATAAATCACCTAAGATCTCTTGAGACTTTAGTAAGCCTTGCTCCGCAGCCAATTCAAACCATCTTGCTGCTTCCGAATAATCTCGTCTTACTCCCTTTCCGTAGTAATACATTAGCGCTATGTTCTGCTGCGCTCCAGCCATTCCTTGCTCTGCTGCTTGGCGGTACCATCTCATCGCTTCTTGATAGTCTCTCGATACACCGCGCCCATTTTGGTATAGCCAGCCTAAATTATTTTGGGCTATTAAGTCATCTTGGTCTGCAGCTAATTTTAGCCAATCAGCGGCTTCCTCGAAATTTTGTTCAACACCTCTACCCCTAAGATACATCCCCCCTAAGAATGCTTGAGCATCTGGATTGCCCTCTTCAGCCAGTGGTCTAAAATTCTCAAGTGCAACAGCATAGTTTTCATTTCTTAGAGCCTCTCTGCCTTCCTCTATAGAGCTGGCCATTACGCTGAATGTTGCCAGCATAAAAGATAAAGGAACTGCAGCTATGAATTTTTTAAATATACTCATTCGCTTCACCATTTCAAAAGTTAGGTTCTTTAGCTTGGTATTCTAAAGGGTTGATATCTATACCTTCTGGACTTTGAACCTCTTTTGCCCCTTCTTCTAAAGCATCTCTTAGCGCCGACCGCGGGTTGCCAGGAATGCCTATCTTGGGAGTATTAAGTACCCCTTCGGGTACAGGGCCCGGCCATATTTCAAAATTAGGAATTAACTCGCCAGTATCTCGATCAAAAAGATCCCCATCATTATTCATATGCGCACAGACCCCGGCCATCGTTGCCTTCTCTGAGAATTTTGCAAGAAAGCCTACGCCTGGCTGCCTACTTAGAACAGCCATAATGGAGTTTTTAGTATTCGCAATTCCACTGAAATCTGGGGCTTTGGTCCAATCTTCTAGATCACTTATACATTGGTCAATAATTGCGTTATTAAAACTAGTGGGACGCCAAGCTTGGTCAGACATGGTAGCCAACCCCAGCGGATCCACCATCCCCGTCGGGTTGGACACATACCCATACAAATTCGTGCCGCCATTCAGCCCAATCGGATCCTGACTAATATACCTACCTTGCTGCGGGTCATAATAACGGTGGCGGTTGTAGTAGAGGCCGCTTTCTTCGTCGTGCCACTGGCCCTGGAACCGGATCGGTTGGGTGAGGTTGCGCACGGCGCGTTGGTTTTTGACGGCTGCCCAGTCGTCGGGTTCGGCGAGCCAGCGGGGTTGGCCGTTGGGGGTGACCAGTTGCATCGGCGTACCCAAGGCGTCGGTGACGTAGGCGCTGAGGATTTGGCCCTGTTGGGTATCATCGATTCTGAGCATGGGCACAAAACTGCCCGGCTCATACACCACCGTGGTGCGCTGATTCTCGGTTTCTTCCCTTACGATGCGATCACCGTCCCAGCCGTAGTGGGTGGTGGCGGTGGTGCCGTTGGGGTGGCGCACGGTTTTGCTGATGCGTCTTCCCAGGCCGTCGTAGCGGTAAGTGGCTTCGCGGGTCGCCCCCAGCTCGCTGGCGTGGATCAGGTGCACTAAGCGGTTGGCGCCGTCGTAGCCCAGCGTCAGGCGTTCGCCGTTGGGCTGTTGGCGTTCGGTCAGGTTGCCAGCGCCGTCGTAGCGGTAGCGGGTGCCGTTTAGCTGCCCCAGTCGATTATCAGGCAGGGCCTGTTGGCCTTCTAACCGATTACCCGCCGCGTCCACGCTATAGCGGTGGGCGTGGTCGCCGTGCTGGCTGCCGGTCAAGCGCCCGGCGGCGTCGTAACTGTAGGCGATCACTTTTTCTGCTGGATCACCTTGCAGGCTGCGGAAGCTCATGCGGCCCAGGGCGTCGTATTGGTAGCTCTGTTGGCTGGTGGTGTCCGGGCTGCGTAGGGTGAGGTGATCCAACTGGCCCAGGTTCGTATACCCGCGCTCCAGCACCAGCGGTTGATTGGCGCTGGTGCTGAGACGGCGTTGGGTCTCCCGGTGCAGGGCATCGGGTTCCAGGGCGATTTCCAAGTCAAGGTCGGGAGCGCTTAGGCCGTGCAGGTGGCCGCTGCCGTAGGTGTGCCAGTTAAGCGCCGGTAGCTCGCCGAACTGGCTGGCCTGGGGAGCGCCGGTGGCGGTGAGGCTGTGCTGGTGCTGCCACTGCCAGCCGCTATCGGCATGTTGCTGCTGTTCGCCGATTAAGCGTTGGGCGTGGTCGTAGTTAAAACTGACCTCGCCGTGGTCGTTGGTGACGCTGAGTAGCTGGCCGTTGCTACCCCATTGGTACTGCTCCGTGCTGGCCGGGGCGTGCTCGGTCGCGGGCAGGTGGCGGGCGGTGAGGCGGCCAGCTTCATCGTAATCGTAACGGGTGACCAGCGGCTGGCCGTCGGGGCCGGGGCGGTTGGCCTCAATGCGCTCGATCAGTCGCCCGGCGTCATCGTAGCGGTACTGCTGCTCCCGGCCATCAGGGCCGGTCTCGCGGGCTAAGCGATCCATGTCGTCATAAGCAAAACGGTAAACCGCGCCATTGCCCAGGGTGAGTTCGCTGAGACGGCCAATGTCATCGTAAGCGGTAAACTGCTGGCTGCCATCGGCTTCGATGCGCTGCACCGGACGACCGTGGTCATCAAAGAAGAACTGCTGCCTAAACCCTTGGGGGCCTTCCAGCTCCACCAGCCGCCCAAGAGCATCCACATGGTGGTGCCAGTGGGTGCCGTCCGGCAGTTGCGTGGCGAGTCGCCGACCCATCTCGTCGTGCTGGGTGCGGGTGGTCTCGTTCAAGGCATTGGTGATGCTGGCCAGATAGCCGTGGCGGTCGTAGGCGTACTCGGTACGCTGCTGTGAGCAGTCGATCTGGGCGGTGATCTGGCCCAGGGCGTTCCACTCGCGTTGGTGGGTAGCACCCACCGCATCGGTGACGGTGGTAGGGCGGTCGGGCAAGTCAGTATTGGCATAGGCGAAGGCGGTGGTGCCTTCCGGCCCGGTGACCTCCAGCGGATGGCTGAGGTCGTTACGTGTGATCTGCCAGCGCTGATCGTCAGGCCCTTCGATACTCACCGGCTGGCCCAGGGGATCGCGCTCAATCGCCCAGCGGGTGCCGTCCGGGCCGGTCTGTGCAATCACTTGCCCATGCTCATCCCGCTCGATCAGCGTCTCGTGGCCCAGCGGATCCACCGTCGCTACCTTGAGACCGGCACGGTCGTAACGAAACTCGATGCGCGAACCGTCGGCGCGGGTATGGGCTGTCCAGCGGCGGCCGGGGCCACTGCCCACAAAGTGGTAGCGCTCCTCCCGACCCAGGCTGTCGGTGACCAGGGTGTGATCTACTTGGTAGCTGTACGTCCGCGCTAAACCTCCGGCTTCCTGCTGGCCGACCACCCGGCCATCCGGGGCGTGGCGATCCCAGGTGTAGTGCGCTTCCATGCCCCCGGGCACCCGGTGGGCAGTAAGCATGTGATCTTGCCACTCAAACTCGCGCACCACCTCGCCGTGGCGGTGGCGCACCGCAATCAAATCCCCGACGGGGCTATAGGAGTAGCGTACCAGCCACTCGTCCGCTGACTCACCGTCGTGCTCTTGCACCAGCTTAACGCCGGTTAAACGCTGCCCGGCATCGTCGGGCTGGGCGGGAAGCAGGCTGTCGTAAACCAACTGGTAGTGGCGCTGGGCGCTGTCGATCACCGTGACCAGCAGACCGGCTTCCCAGTGGTACTGGGTGGCATAGCCGTTGCGGTCGCGCTCTTCGATCAGTGGCCAGCGGTCGGCATCGGCTGGGTTAGCAAACACGTAGTAAAGCCCGCTGGAGTCGCTAAGCACAATACGTTCGGGATCCTGGCGCAGCGTCTCATCCAACGCTTGCCAGCGAGGCGCGTTACTCTCTTCATCGGCTGAAGCGCCCCCACGGCGTATCCACAGCTGTTCGGTGGGCGAGAAGCGCGCCTGACCGGGGGCCAGTGGCCCAAAGGTAATCGCTCGGCCCTGGGCATCGTGAACGATACAGGCGTCATCGTTAAGGGTGAGGGAGAGGCTTTCGCCGGGTACCGACCAGCCCTGACCGAGTATCCCAATCCGCCCGTTACTGGAGAGATAACCACGGCTAAACACAAACGGCCGTGGCGCGGGGAGTGCAAAATCGGTCTCGGCGGGCAGCAGCTTGGCGCCCAGCAGCGGGTTCACCGGGCTACCCACCGCCGGTTGGCAGGCACTGCAGTCGTCGGCCAGGCCATCGGTGATGTCGATATCGTCTAACGCCAACGGCGTGGCGGCGGTGATGTCGCTGCTGAGCAGTGGGGGCTGGTGCGGCTCAAGGGTAACGTCCTCGCTCTCCTCAGGCTCGGCTTCCCCGGGTAAGCGGGGCAGTACAATCGCCTGGCCCTGGCCGCGGCCGGGGCTACCGCCGGAGTTGATCTTGACCTGGGGGCCGACAATGGTCACGCCGCCGGGGTCGAGCTTGATAAAGCTGCCCCCGGCTTTAAGGGTGATCTCGCTACCCGCTTCCAACACGATTTGGCTGCCCGCTTTGTGGTGCAGCTCGCGGCCGGTCTCCACCAGTTGCGCCTCGCCGTAGACCTCATGGCGGGTTTGATCGACCTGAAGGTGGTCATCGCCCTTGATCTGGGTGTAGCGCTTGCCGTGTACGGTGAGGTGATCGTCGTTACGGATTTCGCTCAAGCGGTTGCGGTGCAGCTTAAGGTGGCTGTCCCGGCGGATCTCCTCGGTGCGGTCATTAAGCGTCAGCAGCTCCAGGTCTTTTTGGGCATGGAGCCAGATCTGCTCTTGGTCGGTGGCGTCCTCAAAGCGCAGTTCGTTAAAGCCTTCCGACTTATGGCTCTGGGTGCGGATTACCGTGCGGGTCTTGTTGGCCGGCAGCGGGTAGGGCGGGGTATTCACCGCGTGGTAGGTGCGCCC